>JAZKBX010000102.1:0-29601 GCA_040388455.1 Bacteroidota bacterium | reverse complement strand
TATCAGCCGCAATAGCGAAGGATCTACCAGGTAATGGAACTATATACTTGAGTCAGAATTTGAAGTTTCTTGCTCCGGTTTTTATGAATGATATAATTACAGCTCATATTGAGGTGATTGATTTTCCTAAAGGAAGTCAGGTACTTTTGAGTACAATTTGTAAAAATCAGGATCAGAAAGCAGTTATAGAAGGTACCGCTTTAGTAATGGCACCAAGAGAAACTGTTTTAGTCAAAAAAGAAGTGACAGAATCATCAACTCAACTTTAAAAATTATTTTAAATGCTGAATGATAAATTATAATTGTAAGCATTCAACACACCAACACACAACATTTAACATTAAAACATAAATAATAAATGTCAATCCAAAACAACCGTTTATCCAAAGAAGTTTTAGCAGAAAAATTCTCAGACGTTCATCCTCCTTTTGAACATGCTGAGGGCGCTGCAATTGAAGCAGACAGGTGTATTAATTGTTACGATGCACCCTGTACCAAATCATGCCCTACCAGCATTGATGTTCCTTTATTTATTAAACAAATTTCTTCGGGAAATATTAAAGGTTCGGCAAAAACAATTTTCACTTCCAATATTATGGGAGGAGGATGTTCTAAAGTTTGCCCGGTAGAAAAGCTTTGCGAAGGAGCATGTGTTTATAATCTGCTTGAAGAAGAACCTATTTCTATAGCTAAACTTCAACGGTACTCTACCGAAAAAGCAATACAAGGAAAATGGAAACTGTTTGAACGTAAACCTTCCAATGGAAAAAAAGTTGCCGTTGTGGGTGCAGGTCCGGCCGGGTTGGCTTGTGCACATGCACTTTCCTTGCAAGGTGTTGATGTTACTGTTTTTGAAAAAGAAGAAAAAGGCGGTGGATTAATGACTTACGGAGTTGCTGCTTATAAGGTTACTCCGGAGTTTTGTAAAGATGAAGTGGATTATATTCTTTCTGTTGGCGGTATTGATGTTCAATATAAAAAGGAGCTTGGCAAAGATATTACCCTTGCTGATCTGCAAAAAAAATATGATGCAGTGTTTTTAGGAATAGGTGTTGGAATAGCACGTTCATTGGATATTCCGGGTGAAGATCTGGATGGTGTAGTTGATGCGATTTCATTTATCTATGACCTTCGTACCAATGATTATTCAAAAATCGCAGTTGGTGATAATGTTGCAGTGATAGGTATGGGTATGACAGCGATTGATGCTGCCACGCAATCAAAGAGATTAGGAGCAAAAGAAGTAACGATGATCTATCGTAGAACTGAAAACGAAAAGCCATGTACGGATGTAGAGCTTGATTTAGCTAAGCTTGACGGTTGTTCTTTTATTTGGTTAGCAAGTCCCAAAGAAATTACAGGTGAAAATGGTAAGGTGAAAAAACTGGTTTGTAATAAAATGAAGCTTGGTGAACCTGACGCTTCAGGCAGAAGAGCGCCTGTTGATACCGGTGAAACTTTTACTATTGATGTTGATATGGTGATTAAAGCTGCTGGACAAATTCCTTTTGAAGAGCTTGTAAACAAATCATCTGTACAAAATAAAAGTGGAAAAATTTCAATTAGCGACAAAGCAGAAACAAATTTAAAAGGTGTATTTGCAGGTGGTGATTCTGTAAATGGCGGTAAAGAGGTTGTAGATGCTGTACAAGCAGGAAAAAACGGAGCAAAAGGGATCTTGGAATACTTAGGAATCAAATAAATCAATTTGAAATTTTAAAATGAAATTAGAGATTTCGTTAACAGATTTATTTCAATTTTCAAATTAGCACATCATCAAATTATCAAATTAAAAACAATGGCAAATTTACAATCAAACTTTCTTGGCATAAAATCGCCAAATCCTTTTTGGTTAGCATCAGCTCCACCAACAGATAAAAAAATAAATGTAATACGTGCCTTCGAAGCCGGATGGGGTGGGGTAGTTTGGAAAACATTGGGTTCTCAGGTAAAAAATGTTTCTTCCAGATATTCTGCATTAAATTATAACGGTAGAAAAGCGGTAGGTTTTAACAACATAGAACTTATTTCAGACAGGCCCTTAGAGATAAATCTGCAGGAAATTAGAGAAGTGCTTAAGTTGTTTCCTGATCGTGCAATGATCATTTCATTGATGGCTGATAACGACAGAGAAAGCTGGCACGAAATGGTTAAAAAGGCTCAGGATACCGGTGCACATGGATTAGAATTAAATTTCGGATGCCCACATGGAATGGTTGAAAGAGGTATGGGAGCTGCTGTTGGACAAGATCCTGAAATAGCAAAAATGGTGGTTGAATGGGTGATGGAAGTGGCAACAATTCCGGTTATTACCAAACTTACTCCCAACGTGCATTCGGCTGTTCCGGGCGGATTAGCTGCTATTGAAGGTGGTACTAACGGACTTTCTCTTATCAATACGATACAATCCGTTACAGGAATTGATTTAGATACACTTGTGCCTAATCCAAATGTTGGTGGACAATCTGTGTTTGGAGGATATTGTGGTCCTGCGGTAAAACCAATTGCTTTGAAAATGCTAACAACACTGGCTCAGGAAGAAAGAATGCGGAACATACCTATCTCCGGTATTGGAGGAATCACAACCTGGAAAGATGCCGTAGAATTTATGTTGCTTGGTGCAAGTAACGTGCAGGTATGTACAGCAGCAATGATCAGCGGATTCAAAATCATTACCGACTTATGTGATGGTATGAGCAACTGGATGGACGAAAAAGGATACAAAAGCATTGATGATTTTGTAGGCTTATCAGTTCCAAAAATTACAAAATGGGAAGAGTTGGATATCAATTTTCATATTGTAGCTAATATCGATCAGGATAAATGTATTCATTGTGGTTTGTGTTATATTTCTTGTGAAGATACCTCACATCAGTCCATTGCAGTGGAGAAAGGGAAGCCATACAACACCTATACAATTAAGGAAGAAGAGTGTGTAGGTTGTAATTTATGCAAAATTGTTTGTCCGGTTAACGATTGCATCACCATGGTAGAACAAAGAAAAGGCGATGAGTACCTTAATTGGATAGAATATCAAAAAAGAGGCTTGCCTTTAAATGATCATTAAGCGATATCAATAAATAATATCCATTACTTCAGTCAACAAAAAAAGCTGACAGGTTTTCAAACCTGTCAGCTTTTTTGCATTTAAAAATAAATTTGGAAGTGAAGAATTAAGACTGCCCAAATACAACACTTTTAACCCAACCTTTTCCCCATTCATTGGTCTCATTTTCATTCCATAGTTCAGGGAAAAAGATGCGTTTTTGAAAACGGGGAGGTAAATATTTTTGCCAATTGGTTCCGCCAGTGGCAGCAATGTCTTCAGGATCGGCCTGTAAATAGCGTACCGCAGATTTATAATGTGATAAAGGCCAATTGATATTTGTATTAACATCTAACTGACGAAGTGCAAGCATTACCGCTTCACTTTTTTGATCAGCAGCAGGCAATGATTTATATAATCCTAATAAATTCTTGTGTTTGAATTTTTTTGCAAGTTGAATAAATTGTTCTGAATATTTTTCTTCAAACTGAACAAGTGTTAATGTTTTTTTACCTGATGCAAGTTCGGTTGCGCCCTCTCTCCAGTAAATGTGCTGATACATTTTTTCAATCTGCTCATCTGATATATCATCCGAAAAAGTAGGACGGATATCTTTCGCAACCAGATTTTTAAATGTAGTGGAACAAATTTCTATTTTCCGGTATTGACCTGATTGAAAACCACTTGCAGGCAATAAACTCATCCTGAATTTTAAGAACTGCTTCGGATCCATTCCGTCAACCATCACATCAAATGAAGTAATAAGAGCTTCGAAATAACGATTGATACGGTTTACACGTTCAATAAAAAAAACAGCATCCATATTTTCTTTTTCTGCCAATTGATTGTATTCATGCAGGCAAAGTTTAAAATAGAGCTCCGTTATCTGATGATACATGATGAAAATATTTTCATCGGGAATGTTTGTTTTAGGGGTTTGTAGAGTTAATAAAGTATCAAGGTGAATATAGTCCCAGTAAGTCAGGTAATCGGCATACAGTAAACCATCAAGATAGGAAGTAAGATTTTGGCCCATGGCCTGGTACTTTTTATCCAATAATTCTATACGTTCAATTATTTCGGGTTTCAGTTCCATAATAAAAGTTTAAAAATGAGATGCAAAGTTAACCTAAAAATTCTTTATTTCTATATTCGCGATTTGTATGTTTGGGATAACATTTTTACAATGTCTTCCGGTTTTTGGTACATGAAGGTATTATATCTTTTCAAAACTTGTAAATCATCAATATATTCTTAGCTTTGTTCGTTAACATAAACTACTCATCTGATGAAAAGTCCGATTCCGAATGATGCTTTGCAGCAGTTGCAGATGAATTATACAATAATGGGGCCACTATTACATCCGGAAGGCCAGTTTGGAAGAACTCCCAAAAGTGCTTAAACGCATTCTTACCATGATGGTAGAAATAAAATTCCCCCGACCGTTAAGAAATGAATTTGTATTCAGTTTGGTTGAAAAATAAATGACAATATCCAATGAATAATTTTGAAAGTTCAGTGCCATGCAGAATCTTATTTCTTGAAGATGAAGAACAGGATGTTGAGCTTATGCAGCAAGAGCTGGACCTGGTAGGTTTTAAAAACGTTTCAAAAAGGGTTTCTTCAAAAAAGGAGTTTCTTCAGGTCCTTATAGATTTCAAACCCGATATTATTCTTGCTGATTATTTATTGCCTTCTTTCAACGGAATGCACGCTTTTCAGTTATTTAAAAAACAAAATATTTATATCCCGTTTATTCTTGTAACTGGCGCATTAAGTGACGAACTTTCATTAGAATGTGTAAGTGAAGGGGTTGATGATTTTATTTTGAAAGAAAATTATAAACGTCTTCCCTTATTGATAAAAAGGAACCTCGAAATAAAAAAAGTGGAAAATGAAAAAAGAGAACTTTTAAAGGAATTGGAAAAGAAAAATGATGAGTTAAGTTTTTTATATGAAAAAACTAAAAAGGCAAAAGTGCATGAACTACTTTCTAACCGCGAGTTTGAAATCCTTTGCCTGATTGCTTTCGGAAAATCAACTAAAGAAATTGCCGATCAATTATTTTTAAGTCCCGCTACTATTGCCACCTACCGTGCCCGCCTTCTTGAAAAACTGGATTTAAAATCGAATGTAGACCTTACCCGCTATGCCATAGAAAACAAGTTGATTGATTAATATGATTTATTATGTAATAAAATTTATGACACGTTTCATCTTTTTAACTATACAAAAGAATTTTCTTTTACCATACTTTCGTTTTGAAATACTTTTAATCAATGTAAAAAGATGGAACCCCACGTTGTAAAAGATAATCAATCTTACGCACGAAGCTTAATTGAAGCATCCCTTGATCCATTGGTTACCATTAGTCCCGAAGGAAAAATTACTGACGTAAATGAGGCTTCTGTGAAAGTTACCGGGGTTATACGCGAAGAACTGATAGGAACAGATTTCTCGAATTATTTTACGGAACCGGAAAAAGCGCGTGAGGGATATAAACTTGTCTTTAAAAAAGGGCTGGTATCCGATTATCCACTTACTATTCGCCATAAGAATGGGCACCTTACAGATGTATTGTATAACGCTTCTGTATACAAGGATGAAACAGGGAATGTACTGGGTGTATTTGCAGCGGCACGCGACATTACCCAATTGAAGCGAACTTCAAAATATGCTAGGAGTTTAATTGAGGCATCGCTTGACCCACTGGTAACTATTAGCCCTGAAGGAAAAATTACCGATGTGAATGATGCTTCAGTAAAAGTGACAGGAATCTTAAGGGAAAAACTAATCGGAACAGACTTTTCTGATTATTTTACCGAACCTGAAAAAGCAAAGCAGGGATACAAGCAGGTATTTGAAAAAGGATTAGTTGCCGATTATCCACTTACTATTCGCCATAAAAATGAAAAACTTACGGATGTATTGTACAATGCAACAGTATATAAAGACGAGCAGGATAACGTACTTGGTGTTTTTGCTGCCGCGCGTGACATTACAGCACAGAAACAATCTTCGGAATACGCCCGAAGTCTTATCGAAGCATCACTCGACCCTCTTGTAACAATAAGTCCGCAAGGGAAAATTACTGATGTGAATGAGGCATCAGTTAAAGCAACCGGTATTCCGCGTGAAAATCTTATTGGGGCGGATTTTTCTAATTACTTTACTGAACCTGAAAAAGCGCGTGAAGGGTATAAGCAGGTGTTTGAGAAAGGATTCGTATCAGATTATCCGTTAACTATCCGGCATGTTGATGGAAATGTAACTCCGGTTCTCTATAATGCATCGGTTTATAGAGACGATAAAGGAAATGTACTTGGGGTATTTGCCGCAGCCCGCGATATTACCAAACAAAAAGAAGCAGAAGACAAAATCAAGAAAATTCAGTCTTATACGCGTTCACTCATTGAAACCAGTCTGGATCCCCAGATCACAAAAGGTTCCGATGGATTGATTACAGACGTTAACGAAGCCACTATACAGGTGACAGGAGTTCCTCGTGAAGGTTTGATAGGCACACACTTTCCAAATTATTTTACTGAACCCGCCAAAGCTGAAGAAGCATACCAGGAAGCCTTCGCGAAAGGAGTTGTAAGAAACCGATTGCTTTCGATCAAGCATATTTCCGGTAAAACAACTGATGTGCTTTATAATGCCACTGTATACAAGGACGAAAATGGAAATGTTCAGGGCGTATTTGCATCTGCACGTGATATCACTGACAGAAAACAGGCAGAAGAAGAAATAAAGCGGAGCCAAGAATATACCAGAAGTTTAATTGAAGCATCATTGGATCCTTTGGTAACCATTAATCCCGCGGGAAAAATTACGGATGTGAATGAAGCATCTGTAAAAGCAACAGGTGTATTAAAAGAAAACCTGATAGGAACCGATTTCTCCGACTATTTTACAGAGCCGGAAAAAGCGCGTGAAGGTTACCAGCAGGTATTTGCCAAAGGATTTGTAGCCGATTACCCTCTTACTATTAGACATAAACAGGGGAAAGTAACTGATGTGCTTTACAATGCTTCAGTTTACCGCGATGAGAGTGGGAAAGTATTGGGTGTATTTGCCGCTGCACGCGATATTACAGCACAGCGCAAGCAAGAAATAAAGATCAATACCCTGAATGAAGAATTGGAACAACGTATTATTGAACTTGAATCATTCTCTTATTCCGTTTCACATGATTTACGCGCGCCTTTAAGGGGCGTGGATGGATTTATTGGCTTGTTCCTGATTAAATATCTCGACAAAGTAGATGATGAAGGGAAGCGGTTGCTCGGTAATGTACGAAAAAACGTGACTAAGATGGGAAGTTTGATAGATGAATTGCTCACACTATCAAGAATAGGAATGAAGGATATTCAAATCAGCACCATTAATATGAAAGAGCTTGTCAATACTGCTATAGATGAGCTTGGAGAAATTAAAGGACACGCAAAAATAACAGTGAAAGACCTGAGTATTGCCAAAGGGGATATTGCATTAATTAAGCAGGTTCTTGTAAATCTTATTTCAAACGCGTTTAAGTATTCGGCTAAAAAAGAATTGCCGGAAATAGAAATCGGCTGCTATTTAGAAGGATCAGATGTAATTTTTTATGTGAAAGATAACGGTGTTGGATTCGATATGGAATATTTAAACAAACTATTTGGAGTGTTTCAGCGTCTTCATGACCCGCAGGAATACGCAGGCATAGGTGTTGGGCTGGCCATTGTAAAAAGAATTATCACCAGACACGGAGGAAAGGTTTGGGCGGAAGGAAAAGAAAACAACGGGGCAACATTTTATTTTTCACTTAAAAAATATTAAAAATTAACTATGAAAGACACGGAATTATTGGTTGACATACTGCTGGTAGAAGATAACCCGGACGATGCAGAACTTACTATTCATGCACTAAATGAAGGCAATAAAAACCTACACCTGAATCACTTAAGAGATGGGGTGGAAGCCCTGAATTTCATCTTTGCAAAAAAAACTTATAAGGATCAGAAAGTACAGAACGACCTAAAGCTCGTCCTTCTTGACCTGAAACTGCCCCGGATGGACGGACTCGAAGTGCTGCGTAAAATAAGAGAAGATGAGAGAACTAAAACACTTCCTGTTGTCATTCTCACTTCGTCCAGAGAAAAGCGCGACATCTTGGAAGCATATAAACTGGGCGTAAACAGCTATGTTGTAAAACCGGTAGGCTTTGATAATTATGTAAAAACCATCAGCGCACTTGCCCTTTATTGGAGTATTGTTAATGAAAAACCTCTTTAATAATGAGAACAAGTATCAGCGGAAGTACTTTTTAGTGAAGACAATGACGTTAGAATTGTTTCAATCCAATTAAAAAAAAGACGAAACTGAAAAGCAAAATATACAGGAAAATATAATTAATAAAAAAAATGACATTTATGGCGCTGAAATCCAATAAATATGGCGATTCCTCCAAGGAGCCCATCAACATCCTGCTTGCAGATGATGACATAGATGACTGTTTCTTCTTTAAAAATGCCTTAAGTAAATTATCCATTTCAACTCAACTTAAAACAGTTGATGATGGAGAACGACTAATGACTTATCTTTCTGAGTGTTCTGATAAATTGCCTGATGTTCTCTTCCTGGACCTTAATATGCCTCGCAAAAACGGCTCTGAGTGCCTTAAAGAAATAAAATTGAACAAAAAGTTTCAGCATCTTCCAGTAATTATATACTCAACTTGTCTTCATGAAGCAGTTGCAGATGAATTATACACTAATGGGGCCTACTATTACATCCGGAAAGCCAGTTTGGAAGAACTCCAAAAAGTGCTTCATCGCATTCTTACCATAATGGTAGAAAAAAAAATCACCCGACCGTTAAGAAATGAATTTGTATTCAGTTTGGTTGAAAAATAAATGGCAATTTCATTTTGTTAAATTTTTTTGTGCTCAAATATGACAGTAAAATGAAATACAAAGACGCATCGGAACAGGGAATTTCATTGTTATTGGAAGCTATTTACCAGAAATACGGTTATGATTTCAGACAGTATTCCCAAGCCCACATCAGGCGAAGGATCATGAGCAGGATGAAGATGTCGGGGTTAGCCGATGTCTCTCAAATGCAATCTAAGGTGCTGAATGATGAAACATTTGCTTCTGAACTCTTACAGGATCTATCAATAACAGTAACCGAAATGTTTCGTGACGCGGGATTTTATAGGTCATTGCGAGAAAATGTACTACCTATTCTGAAAACCTATCCGTTTATAAAAATATGGCATGCCGGCTGTGCCACCGGAGAAGAAGCGTATTCAATGGCCATCATTTTGCAGGAGGAAGGCTTATATGACAGGACTACAATTTATGCAACTGATTTTAACCAGCAGGCTTTGAACCGCGCGAAAGAAGGGATTTTCCCCAATAAAATGATGAAAGAATACACTAGCAATTATCAATTGTCGGGAGGAAAAGAATCTTTTTCGGATTATTATACATCCAATTATGATAACGCGATCATGAATCAATCACTGAAAAAAAATATTGTTTGGGCTAATCATAATTTGGTTACCGATAGTGTATTTGCAGAAGTACATTTGGTTTTATGCAGAAATGTGCTTATTTATTTTGATGAAAATTTACAAAATAAAGTGCAAAAACATTTTTATAATAGCCTCATTCACGGGGGTGTTTTATGTTTGGGTGCTAAAGAAAGTTTACTGTTAACAGATTTGAATGAGGAGTACACGGAGTTGGATAATAAACAACGGATATTTAAAAAGAAATATTGAAAATAGATACAGATAACAAATCTTTACGAGATTACGAATCTGTATCATAAAAAGTGCAAACACAGATTCGCAAATTCGTTTTTTATTCATTATCCTTACCTAGTTAAAAGTTTAGAAAAATACTAATTAAAGAATGAATTGTGAAGCAATTGTAATAGAGTTTTTTCAGGCGGAATGAATGCGATGAAGGTAATTACTGGTTCTGATAATGATGGAACAAAAGGTATAAAACGAATACAAGAATGTGGTGGTTTGACGATAATCCAGGATCCGAAAACAGCAGAATTTGCTTATATGGCTGCATCAGCTATTATTGCCATTAAACCGGATTGTATTTTACCACTGGAGGATATATTAAGTTACTAATAAAATTGATACTACTACACTACGCTTATTGCATAAGCTACCTAGTACACAGTAAACAAAAAAATAATCTTATGAACTTAACGATCAAGAGTAAATTACTCACAGGTTTCACTATCATTTTAGTGTTGCTCACGTCTATGGCATTTTTTATGACCAATAAATTGTCGGAATCCAACCAGCGGTTATTAAACGTTGTAAATGTATTGGCAAAAAAGAGAAGCCTTACCAAGGATGTGATGATTGCTGTTCAGGAAACTATGCGCAATGAAAAGAATATCATACAGGAGGAAGATCCTGTTCAAAAAGATTATTACAAAGATCATATTTATCAAGAATTATCCACCATTGACAAAAAAATAGCTGAGTTGGAAGATTTGGTTG
This sequence comes from Bacteroidota bacterium, assembly GCA_040388455.1. Classification (GTDB taxonomy): domain Bacteria; phylum Bacteroidota; class Bacteroidia; order 2-12-FULL-35-15; family 2-12-FULL-35-15; genus 2-12-FULL-35-15. The sequence goes on along the minus strand of JAZKBX010000102.1, from coordinate 19,036 downwards.
ACGAAAAAGGTGGAATTATTTTGGATGAATTTAAAACCACCTGGGCGGATTATAAAATCGATCTGAATAAGATCTCATTAGCGATGAAAAATGAAAATGAAGAGGCATTTAAAATTTCCATTGAGAGAGGGTTGAAAGCACGAGAAGCTGCTATTAGCCAATTAGAAAGGCTTGTTGAGAATAATGACAGGAGCATGGAGAATACTAAAATAGAAAATAACGCGAGTTATAATGCTACCTTAAGTTTAATTATCGCTTTAATTATTGCTAGCGTCATACTATCAATTATCATTTCTTACTGGATCATACAGAGCATTAGCAAACGAATTTCAGTAATAGCTAAAGAAGCTGAAAAAATTGCCAGTCGTGAGTTTACAAATGATAAACTGGAAGATATTACAAATGATGAATTAAAACCCATATTTAATGCTTTGGTAAGTGTGAATGAAAGTTTTCGTGAGGTAACAGAAAATGCCATCAAAGTTGCTTCCGGAGACATTGCAGTTGACTTGACACCTCGCTCAGATAAGGATAGCTTAGGTAATGCTTTAAAAAAGATGACACGTTCATTGCGTGAAACAACAGCCGCAAATGAAAAACACAATTGGTTAACTGCCGGCCAAAATCAACTCAACGAAAAATTAAGCGGAGAGCAAAGTATAGAAGAGCTGGCAAACAATACCATTAGTTTTTTATGCGCTTACCTGAAAGCGAACATAGGAGCTGTTTACCTGTTGAATGAAAAAGACAATGCGCTGATGCTTAGCGGGCAATATGCCTTTACGTCTCCTAAAGACGCAAAAGAAAAATTCACACTAAATGAAGGACTGATAGGTCAGGCAGCACGTGAAAAAAAACAAATTTCTGTGACAGATTTAACTGAAGAACACATTCGCATTACCTCATCCGTTCTCAATGCCAAACCAAAGCATTTACTCATTACACCTTTTTTGTTTGAAGGTAAAATAGTAGGCGTGATAGAAATAGGCGGACTTACTGATTTCAACGAAACAGAAAAAGAATTCATCAATGTTTCAATGGACAGTATCGCTATTTCAATCAATATGGCTTTAAATCAAAAATCGTTGAGAGATTTGTTAGAAAAAGTTCAATCGCAAAAAGGGGAGATGCAAATAGCAGCCTTGGAACTTGATCAGCAAATAAATGCCCTTAATCAATCAGCCATTGTTTCCATTGCAGATGCAAATGGAGATATAATATATGTCAATGATACTTTTTGTAAGATTTCGAAATACTCCAGGGAAGAATTGATGGAAAAAAATCATAATATTTTGAAATCAGGAAAACAACCGGACGGTTTATTTGTTGGAATGTGGAAAGCAATCAGTCTTGGTAAAATCTGGAAAGGAGAACTATTAAATAAAGCGAAGGATGGAACATTTTATTGGGTGGATACAATAATCACTCCATTTAAGGGAGTAGATGGTAAAATCGAAAAATATGTTGCAATCCGATTTGATATTACGATTACAAAAAATCAAATGCAGGAACTGGCTCAACAAGCGGAAGAACTTCAAACACAGCAGGAAGAGCTGAAACAAATGAATGAAGAGCTGGAAGAACGCGCCCAAAATATGATACAGCAGCAGCAGGAATTGCAAATGACCAATGAGGAACTGGAAGAACAAACTCAATCATTGGAGGAAAAAAACAAAGAAGTTGAAGCTGCAAAATATGACATTGAGCAAAAAACAAAACTATTAGAAGTAAGCAGCAAGTATAAATCCGAATTCCTTGCTAACATGTCGCATGAATTAAGAACTCCTCTTAATAGTTTATTGATTCTTTCCAAAGATTTGTCAGAAAATAAAACGAAGAATCTTAACCGTGACCAGGTGGAAAGTGCCGAAATTATTTATAAAAGTGGTTATGATCTTTTAGTATTAATTAATGAAGTTCTTGACCTCTCTAAGATTGAAGCAGGAAAAATGTCTATAAATATTGAAATGGTTTCTCTGAAAAATTTTACGGATAATCTTCTTCGTGATTTTAAACATCATGCCGAACAAAAGGGCTTGAAACTTAATGCAAAATTAGATAGCGGATTGCCGGAATTCATTCTTACTGATTCACAACGTTTAAATCAGATATTGAAAAATATTTTATCTAACGCAATAAAATTTACAGAAAAAGGAAGTGTAAGTATAAGTATTGATCGATATACAGAAAGCACACTAAACATTTCCGTTATTGATACAGGAATTGGAATACCGGAAGACAAACAAACGGCCATCTTCGAGGCTTTTCAACAGGCCGAAGGCGGGACATCTAGAAAGTATGGTGGTACGGGTTTAGGTCTTTCTATTTCGCGTGAACTCGCAAAATTATTAGGAGCTGAAATTAAATTGAGTAGTAAATTAAACGAAGGGTCTTCTTTTTCTCTTATTATTCCTTATCAAATACATCAGGAACGGGAACCAGTGCTGACAAAAATATTTATAGAGCCTGTTTTGAATAAACCACAAACTGAAAATGATTTAAGATATTTAAATTATCCTTCCATAGAGGATGACCGGGATTCCTTAACCAAGGATGATAAAGTAGTGCTTATTATTGAAGACGATCTGAAATGTGCCAGCATACTTTTAAAACAAGCCAACAAAAAAGGATTCAAATGTTTGTCGGCAGCAACCGGAGAAGATGGTTTAGTACTTGCTACAAAATACAAGCCCCAGGCAATCATTCTCGATATGGGACTGCCCGGTATTAGCGGACATACCGTATTGATTGAATTAAAAGCAAATCCTTCCGTTAGGCATATACCGGTGCATATTATTTCGGCAAATGAACGTTCGTTGGAACCAATCAAAGAAGGAGCTATAGAATATCTGATGAAACCTGTAGATAAAAAAAATCTGGAGGAAGCATTTAACAGGATTGAAAATTTTGTAAGCAGAAAAATGAAAAATTTGCTCATCATAGAAGACAGTGAAAATGCTAGGAAAACCTTGTGTAAACTCATTGGGAATGGGGATGTGAAATGCTTTGAAGCAGGAACCGGAAAAGAAGCCATGGCTGTTTATCAGCAGAATCATATCGATTGTATTGTGTTAGATATTGGTTTGCAGGATATGAGTGGGTTTGATCTTATTTCTAAACTTGAGAATTTTAAAAACCATAGCATTCCGCCTATTATTATTTATACTGGTAAGGAACTTACAAAAGAAGAAAATAACGAACTACAAAAATATTCGGAAAGGATTATAATAAAAGGTGTAAAATCGGAGGAACGATTGCTGAATGAAACCGCCCTTTTTCTTCACAGAACCATTAGCAATTTGCCAAAATCGAAACAAATAATTATAAATAATTTGTACGATAAAGAAGCTATATTTCATGCGAAAAAAATATTATTGGCAGATGATGATATGCGAAATGTATTTGCATTATCCAAAATATTAAAAGGACGCGGTATGGAAATAATAAAAGCAGAAAATGGAAAAAATGCCTTGGAAATGTTGGATGCACATTCTGATATTGATCTGGTATTGATGGATATAATGATGCCTGAAATGGACGGTCACGAAGCAATGAGACGAATAAGATCGCAGGCGAAGTTCAGGGACCTCCCTGTAATTGCATTAACAGTCAAAGCCATGAAAGACGATAAACAAAAATGCATTGATGCGGGCGCCAACGATTATATCGCTAAACCTATTGATATAGAACGCTTGTTATCATTGATGCGTGTATGGTTAAGTAAATAGGAAAACATCATGAAAACAAAACCGAAAATATTAATCGTAGACGACAAGCCAGAAAATTTAGTTGCTTTAAGAACAGTTCTTAAGGACTTGGAGTTAGAGCTTATAGAAGCCTCAAGTGGCAATGAAGCACTAAAAAAAACCTTGCACCACGATTTTGCTTTGGCGTTATTAGATGTCCAAATGCCCGAGATGGATGGTTACGAACTGGCAAAAATATTACGTGAAGAAGAAAAAACTGCATATTTACCTTTTATATTTATCTCAGCAGTTTATACTCACAATATGGATGTTTTTAAAGGATATGAAAAAGGAGCATTCAGCTTTATAACAAAACCTTTTCAGCCGGAAATGTTGATTAATAAAGTTAAATTTTTTATTGACAGGCACCAACAGGAGGTCGCCTTATTTGAGCTAAATAAAGATCTTAAAAATAAAAATAAAGAACTTGCCTTTCAAAACGAAGCGAAAGAAAAGCAGGCAGCAGAGTTAATCATCGCTAACAAAGATTTAACAACCTTTACTTATGTATCGAGCCATGATTTGCAGGAGCCTTTGCGTAAAATACAGAATTTCGTATCTCTTATATTTGAAGATGAGGTGAAGAATTTATCTGATAATGGAAAAGGTTATTTTAAAAGAATGCAAGAAACGGCTAAAGGAATGCAGGCGCTTATAGAAGATTTACTCACATATTCCCGCACCAAAACTACCGAATGTGATTTTGAAAAAACGGACCTCCAACTAATTTTAAATGAAACAAAAAGTAATTTTGAAGAAGTTATATTGGAAAAAAAAGCGATTATAGAAGTCATCAATCTTTCCGAAGTCAACATTATTCCTTTGCAGTTTCGCCAACTCGTACAGAACCTTATCGGCAATTCACTAAAATTTTCAAAACCAGATCTATCACCACATATCACAATAGAGTGTAAAATCGAAAAAGGGAGTAGGTTGACTATCGAAAAAGTGTCACCAGAAATCAATTACTGTCAAATTATTTTTACTGATAATGGCATTGGTTTCGACCCTCAATATCAAGATCGTATTTTCGAAGTGTTCCAGCGCCTTCATAGCAAAGAGCAATATAAGGGAACAGGTATTGGGCTTGCCATTTGTAAAAGAATTGTTGAAAATCACAAGGGCTTCATTACTGCAACAGGTAAATTAAACGAGGGTGCAAGGTTTGATATTTATATTCCCGCTATATAAAATTTGATTCATCTTCTATCTTCCGTCTTTCGTCCTCAGTCTTCTGTCGTGCGTCTTCCATCAAAAATAAAACTATCTTTGTGCTTTTAACTTGCCGATGAACACTAAATTTATCAATTGGTTTATTCTGATTTTGCTTGCCCTTATCTGGGGAAGTTCATTTATTTTGATGAAACGGGGCATGGAAGTGTTTTCAAGTGGCCAGGTGGCTGCATTGAGGATATTTATTGCATTTCTGTTTTTGTCGCCTTTAATTTTTAAACATGTAAAAAAAGAGTCCTTAAAACATTGGAAAGCGTTTGTGGGAATGGGAGTGATAGGTAATCTTATACCTGCATTTTTATTTACCAATGCCGAAACAGGCATCAGCAGTTCACTTACAGGCGCGCTTAATTCTTTAACACCCTTGTTTACCCTGCTGATAGGTGTACTCTTATTTAAAGCAAAAACCGGTTGGATCAATGCACTGGGCATTACCATTGGTTTTGTTGGCGCCTTGGGTTTGCTGATGGTTGGTAAAACAGAGGCTTTTGATAGTGACCTTTTATTTATTTTTTACGTGGTATTGGCTACAATTTGTTATGCGTTGAGTGTAAATATCATTAAAAAGTATCTCAGTGAGGTAAATTCAACAACTGCCACTGTTTGGGCAATGATGTTCATAGGTCCGTTTGCAGGTGCATATTTGTTTACCACCGATTTTACACATCGATTGGTTACCAACCCAATTGCCTTGCAAAGTTTAGGTTTTATTTCAATTTTGGCAATATTTGGAACAGCCATCTCAGTAATTATCTTCAATGTACTGATCAAAAATACAAGTCCTATTTTTGCTTCCTCAGTAACCTACTTAATTCCAATAGTGGCAATGGGTTGGGGGCTTTTTGACAACGAATCTGTATTGCCGGTACATTTTGCATGGATCGGCTTGATTTTGGCAGGGGTTTATCTGGTAAATAAGAAAAAAAGCCCGAAATCTTTGCCGGAATAAAATAAATTCGTAATTTCGTGCCCCCAAGAAAGTTTTTGCTTGGATAGTATTAACAAATAAACCCATAATTATGTACGCAATCGTAGAAATAGCCGGGCAACAATTTAAGGTATCACGTGGAACTAAAGTTTACGTAAACCGCCTAGATGCTAGCGAAGGGTCCAAAGTAGAGTTCGACAAAGTTTTGTTGATCGATACGGATGGAAAAGTTCAAATTGGAACTCCTTCAGTGGATGGTGCAAAAGTAGCTGCAACAGTTATTGCCCATTTAAAAGGTGACAAAGTCATCGTATTTAAGAAAAAACGCAGAAAAGGTTACCAAAAATCAAATGGTCACCGTCAGCAATTATCTCAAATTCTTATTCAAGGTGTTTTAGCAAAAGGCGAAACATTGAAAGATGAGGTTGCTTATGAGAAAAAAGCTCCAAAAGCTAAAGTTGTTGAGGTAGTTGAAGAAGTGAAAGCTAAAAAAGCGCCTGCAAAAAAAGCAGCAGCAGCAGAAGGAGCTCCAGCTAAAAAAGCACCGGCAAAAAAAGCAGCTCCTAAAAAAGCAGCAAAATAATTTGAATTGTTTGTTTCAATTCTTAGTTCTTAATTTTTTAATCTAATAAAAAAATGGCACATAAAAAAGGAGCCGGTAGTACTAACAACGGCCGCGAATCACATAGTAAACGTTTAGGCGTTAAAATTTATGGTGGTCAATTAGCTATCTCAGGTAATATTGTTGTACGTCAGAGAGGTACTAAACACAGACCAGGAGCAAACATGGGTATTGGTAAAGACCATACTTTATTTGCTTTAGTTGACGGTACTGTGGAATTTAAAAAGAAACGTGATGATAAATCGTATGTTTCTATTATTCCATTTGCTCAAGCATAGGTTATTTAACTGTTTTTATAAAGATCTCCTCAGCTTCAATAGAAGTTAAGGAGATTTTTATTTTTATTTCTTTAAAATAGCTTGAAATTAAAGCAGCATATTGCTAAAATCTCATAACTCTTTACTCATAACTCATTACATGCTACAACTTCATTACATCCGCGAAAAAAAAGACGAAGCCATAGAACGTTTGGCAATAAAGAATTTTGATGCCAAACCTATTCTTGAAAAAGTTCTGGAATTTGATAATGACCGGAGACGTACTCAAAATGAGCTGGATACATTATTAAACGAAGCAAATGTTATAGCCAAACAGGTTGGTGATCTGTATAAACAGGGCAAAAAAGCTGAAGCGGATGAACTGAAAAATAAAAGTATCGCTGTAAAAGAAAGTTCTGGTAAATTGGCTGAACAGCTTAAAATCATTGAAGAGCAACAATATAATTTATTGGTGACCATACCCAATACACCAAGTTTAAAAGTGCCTAAAGGTAAAACTCCTGCTGATAATGAAAATATACATCAGGAGGGTGAGATCCCTAAACTACACGCTGGCGCAAAACCGCATTGGGAGCTTGCTGAACAGTACGACCTGATCGATTTTGAATTGGGAGTAAAACTAACCGGTGCCGGATTCCCTGTGTATAAAGGGAAAGTAGCCCGTTTACAACGTGCATTGATAAATTTCTTCCTCAACAGAGCTACTGCTGCCGGATATTTGGAGATTCAGCCACCAATAATGGTGAATGAAGCGTCCGGATACGCAACAGGCCAGCTGCCCGATAAAGAAGGGCAAATGTATCATTCAACAATTGATAATTTATATTTGATCCCTACCGCAGAAGTACCTATCACTAATATTTACCGTGATGTGATCGTGAAAGCGGATCAATTGCCTATTAAAATGTGTGGCTACACACCTTGTTTCCGTAGGGAAGCGGGTAGTTATGGGAAAGATGTTCGTGGATTGAACCGTTTGCACCAGTTTGATAAAGTAGAAATTGTACAAATTGCACATCCCGATAAATCGTATCAAACATTAGAAGATATGCGTGAGTACGTAGCAGGTTTGTTACGGGATCTGGAATTACCGTTCCGCATTCTTAAACTTTGTGGCGGTGATATGAGCTTTGCATCTGCCTTAACATACGATTTTGAAACGTTTTCAGCCGCGCAAGAGAAGTGGTTGGAAGTAAGTTCGGTTTCTAATTTTGAAACCTTCCAGAGTAATAGAATGAAATTACGTTTTAAAGAAGGTGATGCAAAAACACAATTGGCACACACCCTTAATGGTAGCGCCTTGGCTTTGCCGCGGATAGTTGCCTCTTTATTGGAAAATAATCAAACGCCTGAAGGGATCAAAATTCCTAAAGCACTAATACCATACACTGGTTTTAGTCTGATTAATTAGTGTCTGCCATAGAGTAGCCTAAATAAAAAACAAAAATAATTCTTGCAACCAATTACGCGGATTAAAGGCATTTTTGATTTAAAATTAGTGAAATTCGTGGCGATTCTCCGACTCATGGGGCTATTTGATTTTAATTTTATACCTTTCGCTGATAAATAGCTATAGGATGTGAAAAACAGACCTGGATTTTTACCGATTTTGTATAAAATTTAAAATAAATGTATATACATATAATGTATTTGTATATATATTTACTACCTTTGTACTGTAATAAAAAACTAAATGAAAATCGGTAACGAAATAAAACAAATCAAATTTAAAAGTGAGTATCAAAAAATGCTCATAAATATTTTATTTACCAGTGGCTGGCTTACTTCAAAGCATGCATGTCAGTTAAAACCTTATGGCATATCGGGCCAACAATATAATATTTTACGGATCCTTCGTGGTCAGCATCCAAAACCGGCAACTGTTAATTTATTAATTGACCGCATGCTCGACAAAAATTCGAACGCTTCCCGGTTAGTGGAAAAATTAAGATTGAAAAAATTGGTGGAACGCGCTATTTGTCCGAATGACAGAAGAGCAGTTAATGTTGCGATCACTAAAAAAGGATTAGATCTGCTTATCGAATTGGATGAACAGGAAGATGGCTTTATAGATAAGGAATTAAAAAAATTATCTGAAGAGGAAGCTGAACAGATCAATTCACTTTTAGATAAATTAAGGAGTTAAAAAAAATTTGACCAAATGTGTGTATGTACATTATTTGTATAGATTTATAATTAATAATTAAATTAAAAAAACAAAAAAAATGGAAACAATTGTGAAAAATGAAGTAAAAGTATGGTCGCTTGACCCAACACATTCAAGTGTTCACTTTGCTGTGAAACACATGGTAATAAGCCAGACAAAAGGTTCGTTCGAGAACTACAAATTAAAAGTAGAATCTAATGGGCATGATTTTTTAGATGCAAAAATTGAGCTTGAAATTGATGTGAACAGTATTAACACAAATATGAAAGATAGAGATAACCATCTCCGTTCTGCCGATTTTTTTGATGCTGAACAGTTTCCTTCCATCAAATTCGTTTCAAGATCAATGACTAAGATCAATGATGAGGATTACAAACTTATTGGTGATATCACTATCAAAGGCATTACAAGATCTATTGAATTTAAAGTTAATTTCGGAGGGCAGGTTATTGATCCTTGGGGGAATATCCGTGCAGGCTTCACACTTGAAGGTTCCATCGACCGTTTCGATTTTGGTTTAAACTGGAATACATTACTTGAAGCCGGTAATGCAATGGTAGGCAAAGTGGTTAAACTTCAGGCGGAAATAGAAATAGTGACACCTAAATAGGGGTTGCTCAAAAAATGGACTGCTTTAATTAACCACATAGATACTTAGAAGAACGGCTAAAAAACCTGAACAAGAAATAGAAAAGGATAGTTTTTTCTTCGTTAAAGGCGAAGAAAGCTATGAGGAGCAATAATTTTTTCTCGAAATTTTTATTTCTTTGTAACTATGTGGTTAATTTTGATGTAATTTATTAAATCAAATTCAGAGAATATGAATGCTTATATGGTTATGATACAGTTGCCAAAAGAATTATCAGTAGAATTTATTGCACTGATTCCTGCGCAACGTGCTAAAATAGACGAATTGATGGATCAGGGTAAAATACTTCAATATGCACTGGCAATCGACCGTTCTATGCTATGGCTTACAGTTTCTGCAAACTCTGAAACAATTGCCAAAACAATAATTTCTTCGTTTCCATTGGTAGATTATATGAAACCAGAGTTTTTCGAATTGGCTTTCCAAAGTAGTATCTCAACGGAGTTGCCCAAAATAATAATGAATTAATAATATTTAAAGAAAGATAAACAAATGAAAACCGTTTTTCATAAATCAACAGATAGGGGGCATGCCGACCATGGTTGGTTAAACGCACGACATTCATTCAGCTTTGCAAGTTATCATAACCCAGATAAAATGCATTTCGGGTTATTACGTGTATTAAACGATGATATTGTTGCCCCGGGAATGGGCTTTGGAACACATCCTCACGACAATATGGAGATTGTTACCATACCACTTAAAGGCGCATTGGAACATCGTGATAGCATGGGCAATATTGGTGTAATTCATCCACATGAAATACAAGCAATGAGTGCAGGATCTGGAATTTCACATTCGGAATACAATCATTCTAAAACGGAAGAAATTAATTTATTGCAAATTTGGGTGTTTCCAAAAGAGCGTAACATTACTCCTCGTTATGATCAGCGTGTATTTACTGAGGAAGAGAAAACCGGAAAATTTAAAACCATTGTAGCACCTGTAAAATCAGCTGATGTGATGTGGATCAATCAGGATGCTTATTTTTCTTTAGGGAAGTTTAAAGCAGGAAGCTCTGTTGATTATAATATCCAACACAAAGGAAATGGTGCTTATGTTTTTATGATTGAAGGTGAAGCAAAAATTGAAAGTAATATCCTGGAAAAAAGAGACGCTTTAGGAATATGGGAAACCGACAATTTTAAAATTGATATTACAAAAGATGCAGAGATCCTGGTAATAGATGTGCCAATGAATTAATACTGCGTACCTCACGAATTCGATTAGACTTTATAAGTTAAAATACATCTTAAGGTTTACAACGAAATTAGTGTTAAAAATGCTTACACACAATTTTCTCGACAAGCTCGAAATGAACTGTGCGCGCGGTCATTTCGAGCTTGTCGAGAAAGTGCGGCTGATTATCTATGTAAAATAAACTTCAAACCGGTTGCGGTTAACCGGTCTTTGCAGGGCAACACGCATTATAAATTTAGTAATGCCCCCTGATAATTATCGGGGCTGGCAAAAAAGTAATCTGCTAATAGGCAGACAAAAGGCACAGTTCCATAGGAACGTATGATATTGTAACAACGGACTTTAGTCCGTTGAAAAAGATAACAATAAAAAAATAAGTTCCGTAGGAACGAATCATATTGTAAGAATATGAACCAAGCCTAAGGCTCTCTGCCCTTATTTGATGTATCTTAGTGGATGGACTAAAGTCCCTCCTTACAAAATGAACCGAACCTCTGGCTCTTTGTCGAAAGGCTTAAAAATAAAGAAATTTATAATGCATGTTGCCGTGCCGGTCTTTACGAATTTACGGATCTGTATTTTAAAAATACCAAGTACAGATTCGCAAATTCGTTTTTTTATTCGTTATCTCTAACCCAAACCGACAAAACGGCACTTAAAATCAATCCTTTCCGTCATTTCGTCTGATTAAAATCATTTTCTCTCTTGATTAAACTCATTTTTTACATAGGAATAATTTTTGTTCTTTACAAAATGGAAATCTGAAACTTAATGATACAACGCGATTTTATTAAACGCCAATTAGAGGAATTAGGACGAGCCATTGGAAAAGTTATTTCTGATATTCTAAAATTAAAAGAACTCGGAAAAGTGGATGAAGGGATTGTAATAGCTCAGGAAACTCTTAAAAGTACATTTGACCTGGATATTGAAAATCTACTGTCGCTTCCTTTAGATTGTTTTGTTGAAACATTAATAAAGGAAAAAAAATATAGTTCTGTTCATTTAAATTATTTGGGAGATGTATTGTTCATTGCCGCTGAATTGTTTGAACAGAAAGGCGAGAAGAAGAAATCAAAAGAGTTGAACCAACGGATTTTAATCATTTTCAATTATATTGATCAAACAGAAAAAACATTTTCATTGGAGAGAAATAATAAGATTGAAAAAATAAAGAATAACCTTAGGACTATCAATTAAATAAAAAGGACATAATAATAATTCTTTGCTCTTGGATTGCTGGATGCCGCGTTAGGGATTGCAGCGTAAATCCTTCTCCGATTTTTCATCGGAGAAGATTGAAGCGGAAAGCCCGGCCCTTTCTCTTTTAAGAAAGGGAATGCCCAGATGAATTGAGTTAAGAAAATTAAATTCTCTATTAATATTTTAATTAAAAATTACAATTCAAAACTTTAGTAAAAAAATAAAAATATGAATCTTAACAACTTTACAATCAAATCGCAGGAAGCTGTTCAGCAAGCTATGCAGATCGCTACCGCAAATGGTCAGCAAGCCATTGAAAACGGGCACATATTAAAAGGTATTTTGGAGGTAGACGAAAACGTAACTCCGTTCCTACTTAAGAAACTAAATGTCAACACACAAATGTTTTCTTTGGCATTGGATAAGATCGTAGAAGGTTATCCGAAAGTTTCTGGCGGACAACCATTTTTATCTAACCATGCAAATCAGGCTATTTCAAAGGCTTCTACGTATCTGAAAGAATTTGGAGATGAATATGTTTCTATTGAACATTTACTACTTGCAATACTTTCAACAAAGGATTCTATTTCTCAATTGCTAAAAGATAATGGTGTTAACGAAAAGGATTTGAAAACTGCTATTGCCGAACTTCGCAAAGGAGCGAAAGTAACCAGCCAAACAGCGGAAGATACGTACAATACACTAAATAAATTTGCCATTAACTTAAATGAACAGGCAAAAAAAGGAAAGCTTGATCCTGTAATCGGTAGGGATGAGGAGATACGAAGAGTGCTTCAAATCCTGTCGCGCAGAACCAAGAACAATCCAATTTTAGTTGGTGAGCCGGGGGTTGGTAAAACCGCTATTGCTGAAGGTTTAGCGCATCGTATCATTAATGGTGATGTGCCTGAGAATTTAAAGTCAAAACAAATATTTTCGTTGGATATGGGCTCTCTCATTGCCGGTGCAAAATACAAAGGCGAATTTGAGGAGCGTTTAAAATCTGTTGTAAAAGAGGTTATTGCTGCTGAGGGTGAAATTATTTTATTTATTGATGAAATCCATACTCTTGTTGGTGCAGGAGGTGGTGAAGGGGCTATGGATGCTGCAAATATCTTAAAACCAGCTTTGGCACGTGGCGAGTTACGTGCTATTGGTGCAACAACACTTAGCGAATTTCAAAAATATTTTGAGAAAGATAAAGCGCTGGAAAGACGTTTCCAGAAGGTGATGGTTGATGAACCTAGTGCGGAAGATGCTATTTCGATTTTACGTGGTATCAAAGAAAAATACGAAACGCATCATAAAGTACGTATTAAGGATGAAGCCATTATTGCAGCAGTAGAGCTTTCGCAACGTTATATAAATGATCGTTTCCTGCCGGATAAAGCAATTGATCTAATGGATGAAGCTGCTTCAAAATTAAGAATGCAAATTAATTCAATGCCAATTGAGCTGGATGTTTTGGAGCGTAAGATACGTCAGTTAGAAATTGAACGTGAAGCGATCAAACGTGAAAATGATAAGAAAAAATTAGAGGACTTGAATAAGGAAATTGCTGAATTAGCTGATCAACGTGCGGATCTACGAGCAAAATGGCAAGGTGAAAAAGAGGTGGTTGATGGTATTCAAAAAGTAAAAGAGCAAATTGAAAATTTAAAATTTGAAGCGGAACAAGCCGAACGTAGCGGTGATTATGGTAAAGTAGCTGAGATCCGTTACGGAAAAATTCAAGTAGCAGAAACAGAATTAAAATCATTTGAAAGTAAATTGGCCGAAATGAAAAAAAGCGGTTCTCAAATGATAAAAGAGGAAGTGGATGCTGAAGATATTGCCGGTGTTATTGCTATCTGGACCGGTATCCCTGTTTCCAGAATGTTACAGAGTGAGCGTGAAAAATTACTTCATTTGGAAGATGAATTACATAAACGTGTGGTTGGGCAATTTGAAGCCATTGAAGCGATCAGTGATGCTGTGCGTAGGAGCAGGGCTGGATTACAGGATTCAAAACGGCCTATCGGTTCATTCATTTTTTTAGGAACCACCGGTGTTGGAAAAACTGAATTAGCCAAAGCGTTGGCTGAATTTTTATTCAACAATGAAAACAGTATGACCCGTATTGATATGAGCGAATATCAGGAGAGGCACTCTGTAAGTCGCTTGGTTGGTGCTCCTCCGGGATATATTGGTTATGAGGAAGGTGGCCAGTTAACGGAGGCTGTTCGCAGAAGACCTTATAGCGTGGTGTTATTGGATGAGATCGAAAAAGCGCATCCCGATGTGTTTAATGTGTTGTTGCAGGTGTTAGATGATGGAAGACTAACGGATAACAAGGGCCGTATCGTAAATTTTAAGAACACCATAATCATTATGACGTCCAATATGGGATCGCATCTTATTCAGGAAAATTTTGAGAAGATGAATGAGAAAAATCGAGATGAAATAATGGCAAGAACAAAAATTGAGGTGTTTGAACTATTGAAGAAAAACTTACGTCCCGAATTTTTAAACAGAATTGATGAAACAATTATGTTTACTCCGCTTGATCGTGAGGATGTGCATCGTATTGTTGAACTTCAATTTAATGGTGTTGCAAAAATGTTAGAAGAAAATGACATCCACCTCACTGCAACTGCTGATGCCATTGACTGGTTGGCACAACTTGGTTTTGACCCGCAATTTGGTGCCCGGCCTATCAAACGGGTTATTCAGAAGCGTGTGTTGAATGAGCTGTCAAAACAAATATTAGCCGGTAAAGTTCAGAAAAGTGCAAATATCGTTTTAGATCTATTCAACAATGAATTCGTTTTTAGAAATCCTATTGAAGAGGATAAAAGAACAAAAAAGGAAAAAGTAAAATAAAAATACAATCGAAGTGCTGTTTGGTAATTGTTAATATATGTTAACATGCCATAATTGGCCGGGATATTGTGTTTGTATAAGTAAATAAATAAAAAAAACATGAAAGCTAAAAAAATAATTATCGATAATCGTCCAAAATTTAAATTACAAATTGACGAAAAAACTACTGTCACTGTCCGAAGTGCGTTTGCCTTAAAATCTTGGCAAGAGCGTTATCCGGATGCAAAAATTATTGATTAAGAGATATATTCTTTTTGAATAGATTTTATGCAAATTTAATTTTTTTAATGATTTAATGCCTATTTGGAGCGTCATTGCGAGACTTTTCAGTCGAAGCAATCTCAACTAATGATGAATGTGAGATTGCTTCGTACCTCGCAATGACGCTATGAATGATACTAATTTTGTTTTGGTTTCCCCTTGTTCCTCTCATTTTCCCGTTAGAATAATAAATTTCAATCAATAATTTAATTTTCTTGTTATCTTATTTATTGTTTTGGGAAACAGTTTTAAAACGGTTATATTTGTTATCAAACCTATTTTAAAACATGAAAAAATTACGTTTTTCAATTCTGTACTTATTTGTTAGTTTAGTATCATTTGGTTCTTTTGCAAGAAATGAACCAGTGCCCTCTGATAATAATGATAATATCGACAATTCTATTATCATTGAGCGTATCGATAATGAAGATATTGAAGTTTCTATTCCTTCTATAGTTTTCCCTTTCTCTGATGTTGATGTAAAACTAAGATTTAAAAATCCTCAGCATACCCGGTTGTTATTTAACAAAAACAAAATTACGTTTATCGTGAATGGTGAAGAGAAACCACTAAATTTCATTAATGGAGAAGTAAGTTTTAAAAAGAAATTTGACCAGGATAAGGTCTTAGCTATTTTTGCAGAAGGATTCAGTTATAATCATGAAATAAATGTGATCTCCTTATGGACAATATTATCACCAATAGTAGCAGTACTTGGTTTAATTGTTTTCTTAATGTGGAGAAAAGCTAAATGATGAGGTTTAAAGGGTGATCAAAAAACTTGAACAAACGCTCTTTATAATCGCATAAGAGCTAGTATCAGTATCTGGCATTAGGTATGTTCCCTTTATTTAAAGTAATGTTTATCGGCTTTTATATCCGCTCTCGATAAGAATGATAAAGTTAAATCCAACTGAATTAAAAGAATTTCTTGAAGAAAAGGTTGATAAATACAATCGCCTTGATTTTATTGAATCTGATCCCATTTCTATACCACACCAATTCACAAAAAAAGAAGATATTGAAATTGCAGGATTTCTTGCTGCTACCATCGCGTGGGGACAGCGGGTCACCATTATTAATAATGCAACCAAATTGATGAAATTGATGGATAGCAGTCCCTTTGATTTTGTGATGAATGCAAAAGAAAAAGATTTCACTCGCTTTTCAGATTTCAAGCACCGCACTTTTAATGGTATTGATACTGTATTTTTTTTGAGATCATTACAAAACATTTATATGCAGCATGGAGGACTACAAAATGCCTTTGGTCTGAGTTCAATTGATAATGCACCAAAAGAGTTAAACTTATTAAGTTCAATAACCGGATTTCGTGACATCTTTTTTTCAATTTCTCATCCTGTCCGAACGGGGAAGCATGTTTCCAATCCTTCCGAAAATTCATCCTCCAAAAGGCTTTGCATGTATTTGCGTTGGATGGTCCGTAATGATAAACGCAATGTTGATTTTGGATTGTGGGCTAATACTTCAGCTCTCAAAGAGAAAGGGAAGGAGCAGGTTTTAAAAAATGATCTTCCGCTTACCGCTTATTTGATGTGCCCTCTGGATGTACACTCCGGTAATGTTGCACGTAAATTGGGCTTATTAAGCCGTACGCAAAACGATTGGAAAGCAGTTGAGGAATTAACCAACAATTTGAAAAAATTTGATCCTGTTGACCCTGTTAAATATGATTTTGCTTTGTTTGGATTGGGAGTGTTTGAGAAATTTTAATTTTTAAGCCAGGTTAGCTTAATTCTTCCTCTTTGAAAGTTAAAAACTATAGTGCAAAACAAACCCCATAGAAAGTAAGTTTCTATGGGGTTTGTAATTTAGTTCAATTTTTGTTGAACCTAATTGCACTTCGAATTAGCATAGTTTTCTTTTACAAATGGATTATCGAATACCTGGAAAGTTAAATTCGGTTCTCCGAATAATTTACAATAGCGTTCCGGATTTGTTTTTTTTGCCTTCTCCAATGCAGTTACAAATAAACGGGACTTGATCAGTTCAGGCATTTGTGAACAATATGAAATGTAAGCAAATAATACTTGTTCATTAGGGGTACCTTTTTTTACGAAATCGGCTAATAAATTAGCTGCAAATTTATAATCTTTAAAGCGGGCAAATATATAGGATAGCTTTAAGTTGTTTTGCCAACTTGCTTCTTTTAAATTGTAAAATGATTTCACTTTTTCGGTACATGCTTGAATTACAGGTTCTGCACCTTCTACAGTATCCATTGCATCAATAATTTTAAATTGCCATTCAATATTTAAAGCATCCAGGTATTTTTTCGGCACATCCGTTTTGTAAAGTGCATCAATACGTTTTTGAGTGATGGTTCTTTCTTTTGAATCACCAATAGATGTATCCAGTTTTACGCCACACAATAATGAATTAAAATCAATGTAATTATTTGAAGGATCAAGAGCATAAAGTTTATTCATCTCTTTTTGATCGTCTTCTTCTAATTTATTATTTTTAGCCATATAGCGCAATACCACCTGATTATTCAATACTCCTGAAAATTTTACCTGGTTAGGGATTTCCATTTTGGTGAATGCATCGGGAGTATATTTCTTTTTACGAATTTGGTCGCCTATGTAATACTGAATTTTATAAGATTGAGTGATGTCGCCCTTTTTTGAAGCTTGATTAAATTTACTTAATGAAAATTTTTGTTCTTTCGGCCCTGCGATATCATAAGTAACATCCATTACAATTTCGCCAAATCTCTGTTTTGACAAAAAAGGTTCTAATTCTACTGATAACCCCGGCTTTGAATTGATCTCATTTATCGCTTGTTCTTTGGTCATTTTAGATAACGTGTCATAAGCTCCACCTTCCATGCTCATTTGAAACAGAGACCAGGAATCATCGGTTTTTATGGTAGTTACAACACCTTCTTTTTGCAGTTTCGCTAATGCTTTAATAATGTTTTCTGAACGCTTTTTTTGAAGTTTAATATTTTCTGCTGCGTTACCTTCAATGGATGAAAAAGCGGTAATGTAAAGTCCCTGGATAATAAAATCAGGCTCTTGAAGTGCATTTAAGAAAGGCAAGATATCTTCTTCTTTATATTCGAATTTGTTTTTTTCAAATTGAATCGAAAATTTCAATGTGGCATTATCTGCTTTAGGCTGAAATGGAGGTTTTAAATAGGCAGCACTATCAGGCATTAATAGCATTTTAAGAGTAGTGGTAGAATTCTGGTCACCTTGTTCTACATATGATTTTATTATCGTTTTACACAATTTCCCATTTTGAATAACCAATAAATTTAGTTCATAAGCACTGCCTGGAGCAAGTTTTTTAGGTAATATTCCCAGCTGAACATCAAGTGTTTCAACTTTCCCTCCTTTTTTTTCAGGCTTAATCCGATTTTTACTTAAGAGTTTTGATGTGGTAACCGTTTTAGTCAACACACCTTTACTCAACAAGTTAGTATTCAAGATGTTGTAATCTGGTTTTTCATATTGAGCACGTTGTATTATATCCACAGCCAAACCATCCTTCGGTTTTGATATCAATTTTGAGAACGCTTTCATGTTCTCATATTTCAGAAAAATCTTCCCGTTTTCTAAATATAACCCGTTTACCAGTCCTTCGTAGTCCTTAAATTTTTCGCAGTTTTTACAAGCTTTTTCATCAGCAGCTTTTATTTTTTTGTTTTTCTTTGTGAACCGTACCGTTAGCTCTTTTCTCTTTTTTACTCCTGCATTGAATGTATTAAAGCTTCCAAAAACCACAGAGATGAATACTTTTTTACCTGTGGCATCTATTTTAACACTCGGACTCGCATAAATGTAATTTCCATTTTTAATGGTGACGAGTTCTTTTTTTCCAGACCTCCATTTTGAAATTACAGCATCAGCAATTTCTTG
>JAZKBX010000101.1:0-7618 GCA_040388455.1 Bacteroidota bacterium | reverse complement strand
AGATCTTTTGCGGAATCTTCTGTAATATCTGCGGAAGCAAATGTAGCTCCGTGGATACCATCTTTACCAGTTGCGGAACCTACAATAAACACAGGGTTTCCAACACCATACGAAGTTGCTGAAGCTGTTTCACCAACTTTTACAATTCCAGCACTCATTGCATTTACCAATGGGTTCACGTTATAACATTCATCAAAAAATACTTCACCACCAACGGTTGGGATGCCGAATGCATTACCGTAATCACCAATTCCTTTTACAACACCTTTTACAAGCCATTTTGTACGATCCAATTTTATATCACCAAAACGTAAAGAATTTAATTGAGCGATAGGGCGCGCACCCATAGTAAAGATATCGCGGTTGATCCCACCCACACCGGTTGCAGCACCTTGATAGGGTTCTAATGCAGAAGGGTGATTGTGTGATTCTATTTTAAAGCAACAAGCCAGACCATCACCAATATCCACTAAACCGGCATTTTCTTCTCCAGCCTCAGCAAGAATATATGGGCCTTTTTTAGGTAATTTTTTCAACCATACAATTGAATTTTTATACGAACAATGTTCGCTCCACATTACGGAAAAAATACTTAGCTCTGTAAAGTTAGGAGTACGACCTAAGATCACCTTTATTTTTTCATACTCATCCGGTAACAATCCTAATTTAGCGGCAGTTTCAACGGTAGTTAAATTTTCTTGTGCAGTTGTTGACATGTTTTTATTGTTGAATTTTATTTAAAAAATATTTTCTTCTGTCATTCCGGGTCTTTACGAGGAATCTTGTTATTAATAATGATATTGCGAATTATAAACAAGATCCCTCCTTTTTAATAATCTTAGACTAATCCAAGAATCCTCAAAAAGAACCCAAATTTAGTCAAATCCGCTCAATTGGGCTGAATATTTTATTTTGAATTTTCAACATTTTTGAATTATGGCAATTGTGTTAAAAAAGCGCTTACCATTCAGATTTAAGGTATAGAACGCAGATGACCCGGATTATTTATGATTAAAGATGATTTTTTTGTTGGTATTCAGATAAAATTAAGATTTTAATAGGTTTTTATCAGTATTGATCATAAACAATCCGCGTCATCAGCGTTCCATTGTTTCAGTCCTGAAATTATCAAAATTGCTTATCCGATAATTTTTCTATTTTTGCTCAAGCATCAAAAAAAACAATTATGAGTTTCAAAAGTTTATTCCGTAAAAAATCGACCACTGCAATTTTAAGCCAGGGTGGTGATGGAGAGCATACCTCTCTTAATAAAGTATTATCTGTTCGGGATCTTACATTCTTCGGAATTGCTGCTATTATTGGTGGAGGTACTTTTAGCGCAATCGGTAACGCTTGTTTTTCGGGTGGGCCCGGGGTAATTTTATTATACATTATCTGTGCCGTAGCATGTGGCTTTACAGCATTGTGTTATGCTGAATTTGCAGCTCGTGTACCTG
Source organism: Bacteroidota bacterium (assembly GCA_040388455.1). Lineage (GTDB taxonomy): Bacteria > Bacteroidota > Bacteroidia > 2-12-FULL-35-15 > 2-12-FULL-35-15 > 2-12-FULL-35-15. The sequence continues at coordinate 6,161 of JAZKBX010000101.1, read as the reverse complement.
TTTCAGGAAGCGCCTATACGTATGCTTATGTTTCTTTTGGTGAACTGTTCGCCTGGATAATCGGATGGGCCTTACTTATGGAATATTCCATTGGTAATATATACATCGCATTTTCCTGGAGTGGTTACTTTACCAATCTTTTAGACGGTTTTGGAATGCATTTACCTGAATGGCTCACCATTAATTATAAAGCATCTCATATGGCATTTAATGATGATAAAATAGGGGAGGGCTTAACTGCCTGGAATACTGCTCCACAAATAGGAGGACTTCGCATTATTTTTGATCTTCCTGCTGTATTGGTAAATGTTTTTATTACATGGCTGGTATATAAAGGCACTAAGGAATCCAGGAACATAAGTAATTTAATGGTTACCATAAAATTGGCCGTTATAGTGCTGATAATAGTTGTAGGATTGTTTTATATTGATATTGAAAACTGGACGCCCTTTATGCCGAATGGATTTGGAGGAGTAATGGCTGGGGTATCTGCTGTTTTCTTTGCTTACATTGGTTTTGACGCTGTATCCACACTTGCAGAAGAATGTAAAAATCCGCAGCGTGATCTGCCGAGAGGGATGATCTATTCTCTTGTTATTTGCACTATCGTTTATATCATTTTAGCACTTGTACTTACCGGTATGGTTTCTTATTCTTTATTAGGAGTGACAGATCCTTTAGCTGAAATATTTAAAATAAAAGGAGTAAAATGGATGATGTTCATTGTTTCGATAGCAGCAGTTGTTGCCATGACAAGTGTATTGATCGTTTTTCAAATGGGGCAACCACGTATCTGGATGACCATGAGCAGAGATGGACTTTTACCGAAACGATTCTCTTCTATTCATCCCAAATATAAAACACCCGGCTTTGCAACTATAATTACAGGTTTTGTAGTAGGAGTTCCTATGTTTTTTACGGATGAAAATTTTATTCTCGATTTTACCAGTATAGGAACATTGTTCGCATTTGTGCTTGTTTGCGGGGGAGTGCTGATGCTTCCTGCGCAAAAAAAAGAAGAAAATAGTGAAGAAACAAAAGGGAAGTTCCGTATGCCTTATATCAATGCAAAGTGGATATTTCCTTCAATTATTTTGATTGCATTTACCTCCGTATTTTATTTTATCCCCGAATTTTTCAGTTCTAAATTTACATTCACAGCTGATACTATTGGTGGTAATTTACCAATGCTTGTATTTTTTATTTTATGTATTGTTATCGCTGTTCTATCCTTTACAAAGAAGCTTTCCCTCATTCCTGTATTAGGATTGATATCCTGCTGTTATTTACTAACCGGTATGGCTCCATCAAATTGGATATGGTTTTCCATCTGGCTTGCCGTGGGCTTAGTAGTTTATTTTTTATACAGCTACAAAAACAGTAACCTGGCAAAAAATAAAGAATAAACAATTAGAGTTATGTTAATTAAAAATGGCGGAAAAAGTCATGCTTAGCGAAGTCGAAGCATCTTGTAATCAATTAAAAGATTCCTCCGCTGAGGTCGGAATGACATCAAAATAAATTTAACTTAACATTACTTATTTTTAGATCTAACCGGAAAAGTTCTCTTCGCAACATGCTTCAAATACATAGCTGCCGGGGGCGGCTATAAGTTCAGGGAATTCGGAATTCCCTAATTGTTTTTTTGCAGCAATTAATTTTCCTGATTTTTTTGTAAGCCAATTGCTCCATGGTATCCACCAGCTGCCCTCATGGCTTGTTGCTGTTCTTAACCACTCATCGTAACCCTCATCTAAAACTCCGCCCATCTTATATCCGTATTTGTTTTTTGATGGAGGATTTACAACTCCCATTATATGGCCGGATTCCCCCAAAAGGTATTCCAAAGGTCCTTTTAAAATTTCGGTGGTAGTAAAGGCTGTTTTTGCTGGCGAAATATGATCTTCCTTCATTCCTATAACAAAGGCAGGTATTTTTATTTTAAATAAATTAATAGCAACCCCACAAATATTAATTGCATTTCTTTTGCTTAGTTTATTTTCAAGCACTAATTGCCTCATATAAAATAGATACATTCCTGCTGGCAAATTGGTATTGTCATTTGTCCATTCCATAACATCAAAGGGAGGCGGGCTTTTTCCTTCAAGGTAATTGTTTACCACATAATACCAGATAAGATCTTTGTCACGGATAAGATTAAATGCCTTTTCCATTGTTCTTCCGGGCATTACGCCTCCTTTAAGAATGTCACCTCTCTCCAGTTTTCTTACCAATGCTTCTTCAATTACATCTCCCATTGGGCCAATATCAGTGAAATCGAGCATAGAAGCAAGGAAGGTAGCAGAATTAACAAAATCTTGCTTTCTGGCAGTTAGTATGGCAAGTGCTATACTCAAAATTGTTCCTCCAATACAATAACCTAATGTGTTTATTTTTTCAATACCGGTAATTTTCCGTACTACATCTATTCCATTTAAAACACCTTTCTCAACATAATCATCTAACTTCAGGTGTCCCATTTTGGAAGTTGGATTTTTCCAGGAAATAATAAACACAGTTAATCCTTGTTCAACATAATATCTGATGAAAGAATTATTTTTCTGAAGATCTAATATGTAATATTTATTTATCCATGCAGGGATGATCAATAAAGGAATAGAATGGACCTCTTTGGTAAGTGGAGCATATTGAATAATTTCAATCAATTCATTTCTATATACTACCGATCCTTTTGTGATGGCAAGGTTTTCCCCAACTTTAAAAGTTACATCATCCGATTGAGTGATCCTGTGATTCTGGATATCTTTCATCAGGTTTTTAAACCCTTCTGTAATGCTTGCCCCATTTGTTTCCTTTGCTATTTTTAAGGCCTCCGGATTTGTTATTAAAAAGTTAGAGGGCGAAAGCGCATCAAGATATTGCCTGCTGTAAAAAATAAGTTTTCTCTTTCTATATTTATCAAGATCCAGTTCATTTATGATATTGAAAAACATTTGAGAAATGAGGAGGTAGTTTTGTTTCAGAAAATCAAAATAAGTTTCATTCCATTCCGGAGCACTAAATCTTTTATCATTTTTTTCTGGAGTAACTAATGGAAAATCCTTTTGCCACCCTCCATTCCATAACCGCATCCAAAGTTGCTGCTGATTTTGAATTAACCAAAAATAATTCTTTTGAATTTTGAAAATCTCTTTTTCACTTGTGAATATTTTAATTGCAAAATGTAAATAAGTTCGTGCCAGATCTTTTTCATCATGAATGATACCATGAGAGTTGTCAACCAAATATTTTGCAACTGTATCATTCGCTTTTATAAGATCAGTGACAACAGATGGGACATTGAGAAAGTTCGAATTTGACATTTTATAATTTAATATTAGAAAATATTTTTTTTCAATTTATTTGGGACTGTTTAAATTAAACTTTATATAAGTTAATTGTTTTGGTAATCAGCCGCAGTTTCTCAACAAGCTCGAAATGGCCATGCGCATGGTCCATTTCGAGCTTGTCGGGAAACTGTTCGTAAATATTTTAACCCTCAATTTCGCTGTAAACTTATAATGTATTTTAACTTATATAAGTCTACTTAATTGAACTATATTTTACTTCTTATGGTTTGTCACAGTTTCTTTTTTTGTTTCTTTCGCTGTTTTCTCATGAGTTTCTTTTGATTCTTTTTTCGGTGCTTTGCTCATTGATACGATCAGATCAGACCAAAGTGTTAGATTTGATTTCATAGTAGAATCAATCTGATTATTGATTTCTTCCCACATTTTTTTATTGTTTGGCTTCAGGATACTTTTGAAAGTAGCTAAAGAGGAATCCAAATTTGCTTTCATACTGTTGTTTAATAGTTCGATCATGTGTGAAGAATCGAAAGATGTTCCCTTTGTATTTTTTTCTAATGTTTCAAAAAAATAATTATTAAATTCTTTCATTTTATAAATTTGTTTCTCATAATTTTCAGTGATCATTTCAAAAATTTTATCAGAATAATTGTTTATTTCTTTTTCTTTATAAAAAGAACCTGTAAAGAAAGAGGTCATTCTTTTGGTTAGATCTGAATACATTTCCATGTTTTTCTCCAAAAGATCGGAGTTGCTTTTGAAAAATTTCGCAGTTAAAAAATCATCACTGAAAGCTGTTTTTTCATTTGAAAAAGGAACTCCAATAAGTTGGTTATACATTTTAGCAGAGATATCCATCTGCTTTTTTATTGTTTCATTCATTGCTTCTGTAACGTTAGTATAAAGTGTTTCTGAATTTTTTGAATGGCCATTTCCGGACGCGAAATTATTTCTCATTTTTTTAGGTTTTAAATTATTAACGATGTTTTTATATTCGCTTAAAAAAATCATGCCCTTTGTTTTCATTAAAGGCTATTTATTCCTGATAAATTGTATTTCTCAATAAATTGTGGGCATTTACAATTCCAAAATGTGTTTTAAATGAAAAATCTTTTTTTTAGAATTAGTAAAAGGATTTGGGGAAATTTTGTCCCATTTGTAGCGAAACAAGACTTTGAACGGGTTGTTTGGGATTTTAGATCAGAATTCAGAGTAATATATCAATCTTCAAGATCCTGATTATGAATTGCGCATAAAAAAGTATCTTAAACGTTTGTATTATGTATTTTTGTGATCAGAAGTGAAAAATCAGATCATTTCCGATGGATATGATTAAATAAGATTAATGATCCGGTGAGAAAAATAAAAAAAATAGTAGCCATTATTTTTTATGCTTTAAGCATTCCGATCTTATATGCTCAAGACCCAAGCGATTTCCGTAAAGGCGCAATAAAAAGTCGGTTGAGCGTGGCGCCTGTTATGTCATTTTATAAGAATCATCCTGAACATACTGTTGATACTAAAGCGAAAAGCGGTTTTTGCGCATCTTACAAAAGCGAAATTTTATTGGGACGAAAAGTTAGTTTTATAGTTGGAATAGAATATTTCAATCAGGGTTTAACTTTTAGAGGCTATTATTCTGCACCCGGCAATACTTATTTGTTTGATAGAACTTTTGCATATACTCATGATGTGAGGATGCAGGAAATACAGATCCCTATCGGTTTTAAAAAAGCGTTTAACTACGAAAAGGATAATTTTTATACTCCTTATTACTTTGGTGGTGTTGGGGCCCGCTATCTTTTCAAATCTTATTATGTAATAATAAATGATTCTACCGAAAATGTTGTTTATGATGGCAAAGGCACCATGGAGTTCGAGCATCATGTTGTTGCTAAAGCAATAAATGCTTTTGCTTATGGGGGATTGGGAGCTCAATACAATTTACGTACTTCTGGAAAGGCTATTTTTATTGATGTAACTTATAAATATGGTATTTCCCGCTTACACTATGAAGGTTATCAAAAATCGAATAATCTGAATATTAAAGAATCGCATGTTTCATTTAGTATTGGATTAAAATTTTGACGCAAGTACAATTATATGCTGCTTACTAACGTTATTTTCTTCAGATGACTTCACTTTCTAAAATAATTTTATCGCTATTATTTCTTAGTATTTCAATTAACACAGTTTTTGCTCAAAAGGCATGGACTCCTGAAATGCTCGAAAAAGCTAATACTGCTAAAAATATTGATTATTTAACTGATGAAGAAAAGTTGGTGGTTTTTTATTGCAATTTGGTAAGAATGAATCCTTCCCTGTTTTTGGATACCTACGCAAAAAAATATATTGATTCCTCCAAAAGTAATACGAGCTTCACAAAATCTTTGATCAAAACACTTAGTAAAACAGAAAGTATGGAAGTACTCCATCCTTCCCAAAAGTTATTTGGCATAGCAAAGGCTCATGCAATTGATTTTGGTAAGAACGGTGGAATGGGACATGGGAACTTCAAAAAAAGATTTGAAAAATATGGTAGAGAATGTAATTGTGAAGTGGGTGAAAATTGCGATTATGGTTTTAATAAAGCATTGGATATTACAATGAGGCTATTGATCGATGAAAAGGTAAGTAATTTGGCACATCGCAAAAATATATTAAACCCAAACTATAAAAATAGTGGCGTTTCTATTATGAAGCACAAAAAATATGGATGGCATTGTGTAATTGATTATAGTGCCAATTCAGCAACAGATTAATTGCCGAACTTGAAACCTAAATTACCACTGGAAGAGCGCTTGCTATCTATTTCAAATTCCATTACATCACTTAATATTAATGTTTCCAAAT
>JAZKBX010000100.1:0-63798 GCA_040388455.1 Bacteroidota bacterium | reverse complement strand
CAGGTGATAATGTGGTGCTTACTCAAGCCCTTAATGTAAAGGGAACAAATTTTACTGCTTCTAAAGGAACTGTAGTAAAGAAAATTAAACTTGTAAGCGATAACCACGAGCACATTGAAGGCAAGATCAACGATCAGGTGATTGTAATACTCACTAAATTTGTGAAGAAAGGTTAAAGATTAAATATTGTTCTACTCATACAAAAAAGAGCTTTTCAGAAACTGAAAGGCTTTTTTTATTTAATCCGGATTCGATTGTTATTTTCTGTTAAAATCCAATACAAGCGTGAAAAACTTTTCTTTCAATGAAAATGCTGCGTTAGGGATTGCAGTGAAAATCCTTACCAGATTTTTATCTGGTAAGATTGTAACGGAAAGCCCGCCCCTTTCTTTTTAGAAAGGGAAACGCCCAAAAGAATTTAAACAAAAAAATCTAAATTATTTATCGAATTCAGACTATTACGATCACACCTTTTTCAAATGCAATTGTTTTTTCACGACCTTACTTACCCTGTAGATCGCATATATACCTATTATGCTTATTCCAACTATCACATATCCTAAGGTATCGTAATGCTCCAGCGGACTGTATTTAGTTTTTTGCACTACAATAAAACCACCAACACTTGCTGCAATACCTCCTGCAAATTGTTGTAATGAGGAATTAATACTCATGAATGCTCCACGGTCCTGCAGCTTTGGTAAAGCTGTTGCCAATGCCATGGAAGGTATCATGCGGCTCATCATCCCGATCATCATTAATACATTTACCGACAATACGATCCATAATGGAACAGGAGTTAGGTTGGTGTAGATTATTACCGCAATGATCATCCAAACGGAAGCAATCGCAAATAATTTAAATTTATCTATCTTGTCGCTAAACCTGCCTATCACCGGCATTATTACTATTGCACTAACGCCACTAACCATAAATAAAAGCGGTAATTGTTCTGCTGTAACATGTAAATTATTTATTGCAAAAGCGCTGCCCCAGGGCATCATCATAAAACCACCAACAGAAAGTAAAGCTGTTGCAAAAAAACCTATACGGTAGTCCCTGTTTTTAATTGTATGCCAAAGATGAGTTAGGGCATTCCGATCACTTTTCACTTCAAGGTGCTTTACTATCGGTTTCATTTTTAATACAATAGCAAACCATACAATTGTTGCAAGCACAACGATCATAAAAAATGGAGATTGCCAACCGTAGGCATTTGCGATATACAAACTAATAGGAATTCCCAATATCTGGCTTGCACCAAATCCCATTTGCATAAATCCCATCACCCGTCCGCGTTTTTCCAAAGCAAAAAGATCAGCGACAATGGCCATTGATATGGATCCGATCACTCCGCCAAACACCCCGGTAACAATACGTGCTGCTATCAGGAAAGGATAAGAACTTATTAAACCACAAAACAGGGTTCCTAAAATAAATCCAATATAAAAAAACAGTAGCAGTTTTTTACGATCGAAACGATCTGCAAATCCGGCAGTTGCTATCCCTGAAACACCTGCGCTAAAAGCATAAGCCGATACTGCAAATGCAAATTGCGTTGTTGTCAGATCCATTGATTTCATTAACATATCACCCAGTGGCGACATCACCATAAAGTCGAGAACAACAGTAAACTGCGTCAGGGCAAGTATAACGATCACGAGAATTTGATATGAAGTAAATTTTGAGAGTACAGGTTCCTTAATTTCTGACATATTGTTTAAAAAATATTTTTTCAAATATATGCTTATTACGCTGAATCACCTATTTTAGTAATATGAAAGCCTTGATACAAACTTCGCATTTTCATATTTTTTTTAAAGAGGTATTCCATTTACATTTCTGAAAAAATTATTTAAAGTGTTCAGATGTACTTAAAAAAATATTATTTTTTTTTCGCTCGGAAAATAAAGAAGGGTTCCATTTTTTCTGTTTTTTGATAGCTCAACTCCCCTTCTACACTACTTGCAGGCGCAGTAAAAGGATATTCTTCTGCTTTTCCAATTCCCATAATATGCATCACTTTCCAACCATAAGCCTTTAAATAATCGGAAACAAGCGAACGATGGCAACGCCACCATACGGCTTCTGAACACATATAAGCCGTTGGATCTCTTAAAGCAATTTTTTTCAGATTTTTTATTCCTTGTTTAAATGAATCAGTCTCCATATAATAGGCATAACCATGGGAAGCTGGACTTTTCCATGCCGTATTTTTTGAATCAGGATTTGCTTTCCTTTCTTCCTCCTAAATTTTTAAAATGAGAATATTGAATATTACTTTCCGGCAAAAAAACTCTAATTCTTTTTTATTAAATTGTGGATAGCGTCTTGAACCGGGATAAGTATGAACCTGCCAGTAAAGTCTATAACAAAATGATCAATAGTATAATAATCAGTATAAGCGCCCCTCCCGAAATATAAATAACAGGGCCGGATTGCTTAAATCTTTCAGAAATTGAACGCACTTCTTGTCGTAATTTCCTTTTTTGAGGTGATGTCAGTTTTGATTTGGAGAGGGTTTTGATCTCTTGCAATCTATTCACTAATCTTTGTGCTTCATAGGAATCCATCGCATGAATAGTGGAAGAATTGGTTACTGCTGTTACTTCTTTGGGTACAAATGTTAACGACAACGCTGTTGCCATAAAACAAAAGAATATTTTTTTCATTTTTAATAATTTAAATTAATATAAAAATTTCTTTACGCTTCAAATGTATATTCCTCCTCAACAAAAAACTATGACCAGCTTCAAACTTTATAGTGATTTTAAAACAAAAACCTGATACAATATTTTTAAGATCATTTAGTTATTAAATAATGCAGATCTATTCTTTCCCACCAATTTCAAATGCGGATAGCAAAATTCTCATTTTAGGAACAATGCCCGGAAATGATTCTTTAAAAATGAACCAATATTATGCTCATCCAAGAAATGCTTTTTGGAAAATAATGTTTGCTATTTTCGACCAACCTTTTTCAAGTGATTATACTATCAAAAAAACATTATTATTAAGCAATCAAATTGCGTTATGGGATGTTCTTAAAGTTTGTGAAAGAAAAGGTAGCTTAGACGTAAACATTATAGAAGAGGAAGCAAATAATTTCAATGCTTTTTTTGCAAAACACACTCATATCAATCATGTGTTTTTTAACGGTCAACAATCGTCCAATTACTTTTTAAAGAATCAACAATCCGCTATACCATCCACAAAATTGCCTTCAACAAGCCCTGCACATACCATGTCGTTTAAAGAGAAATTAACAGCATGGACTGTAATTAATATGCAACTAAAAAAATAATTTGAATTAGGCACTTAAGCTTATAATCGTTTTAATGTGAACTCAGGCTAAATCGTGCGAACGTCATACTGAGCCTGTCGAAGTATATGGGCTGTCCCACTCACACCCTTCGACAAGCTCTGGGTGACAGCCCACATTGTAATATAAAGCAGAAGTATTTATATTATTCATTATTACCTAATTCAATAAATAATAAATCAAATTAAATGGGTCGATTTTGGGAACAAAGTGGAAATGCTGGAAATAAAAAAACAGAAGCGATTTTCATCACTTCTGTCAAGTTTTAGGGTAGTTTAGGGTCTTTTAAAACTTTTATTCTATCCAATCTTTTTCCTGATCGAAAAACTCCTTGATTAAAAACCAGTTTTTATACTGTTGTTCGGATTATAGTTTTGCACCTTTTAAATTGCTTATATCTATTACCTATTTTAATCGGACACAATCTCAATTAAGATATAACAAAATTACAGCGGGAAAGAAGGGAAAGCAATGACATTGAACATTTCCTTATACTGTTTTTATACCTTCGGCAAAATAAAAGTTGGTCAGGTTATTTTTCATGGTTTCGATCTCATCTGCCATTTTATTTTTAAATTCTTCTGCTTCATTTGCCATATTTGGAATAAGCTGTTTATAATACTCTATCCCTTGTAAAAGATTAGATTTGAAAGAGGAAAAATATTTTGTTTGCTTATCTGTCAATGAATTAAAATTCTTATCCACTTCAGCTTTCAGGTAATCAATATACATTTTAAGTTCATTGATAAACATGTGTGATCTGTTCAATGCATTGAGCGCATTTAAACGGCCATATACATGGTCAACCATTTCCTCAAGAGAAAATGTTTTTGAGAAATAAGCAAGATTTGGCCCGGGGCATATAGTAACAGCTTCCAAACGATGGTGATCCGGAATATTGTTCTTTAAAAGCACTGTGGAAGACAAGCCTTCACAAAGGCAATCTTTTTCAGTGATCTCATCAAATCTGCGTTCAAATTGCGCCTTTGGTAAATTAAGGTTGGTCAACTCCTTTAATTTCAGATTTTGATATTCCCGTGATGAAGTACATATTGGCTTTTCAGTGAATTCAGTATTGAAAGAAAGATATTTTTTGTAACACGGACTTCCTGCCCTCAATTTTTCTATACGTGTTTTTCGTTGATCTTCAGAAGAGCTTTTTCTGAAATTATTAAATGGAATCCCAAGTGGAGAAGCATGACTCAAAAAATAATCCTCTTTTTTTGCGTTAGCAAGCAATTGTAATGTTTTATCATCCACATTTGTAGCCTCAGGAACCAGTAAAAACGGACTACCCCAGCCGGTGGCCTCCACATTATAATATTCTCTTAAAAAAACATCCTCTTGCGCAGTTCCTATCCCTCCCTGAACACTGATACGAATTTCAGTTTCAAGTGGCAACGTTTTATATTTTTTTTCTTCAAGTCCGCGATTACAAATTGTAAGAAGTTCTGATGTGAGTTCATTTTTTTTATTTTTAAATTCTTCTAAAATAGGCCCCAGCAAGTAACCTTCAGTAGGAAACGCATGTCCGCCACAATTTAAGCCCGACTCGATACGAAACTCCGAGATCCACACACCTTTTTTTGCCAGAAACTTTCCTTGTATAAGTGCTGACCTGTAATCACTCACTTTCAGAATAATTTTCTTTTTAATATTCCCTTCCGAATCAGGAAAGAAATCTTTAAAGCTTTCGAGATAGGCGAATAAACGAGGGTTTAAGCCTGCCGAAAAAACAATAGAGGATGAAAGTGAGCTGTTGGCAAATCCGCGAAATGCAGAAAGTGCATCTGAATATTCCATTGGAAGAAGTTCATTCTTTTTTGAATAATTCTGATTATCTATCTTCGTCATGATATTCACATCAATGGCTCCGGCAATAATTTTACTTCGCAATTCTATTTGACAACGTTCCTTCTCTTCACCGCTTAACTTTGTCATTTCAAAATAAAATTGTTTAACAGGAGAACTATCAGGAAGCAGTCTGAAATATTTTACGATATCATTCCCTTCTTCAAAAGCTTGTTTTTTCAGTTCTTCAACTTGTTTATCTACAATATTCTGAATTAAATCAAGGTAAGCTGTAACCCGTTTAGCCCTGTGATCAATATCATCCATTGGAATATGGATATATTCTTCCCCGGCTTTTTTGCAATAAAACTCACGCATTTGTTCCACCAATACGTCTTGTATTATTGAAACCACGGAGGATATACCAAATCGGGCAACCTTTACTGGTGTGTCAATTGTATACCCCAATCCCATTACCGGAATATGAAAAGTATGTTCTGAAGTATTATTCATTTTTTGAATTTTTAAAAGGGATAGATCTAAAAGAAAATTATTTTGTCCCTATGTTAATACAAAGGTACAAGGAAGGTCACAGGAAAATATGATGGAAATCATAGTTCCCGTTTCGGTGTCTGTCGTTTATTTTTTAATAGAAATGCAATAAGGATCCACAGAAACTTCTGTTTTCCAATCTGGGATTAATTGTAATGTATTCATATCAATTATAGTAACATTTCCACTTCTCCCCTGGCAAACGGTTGTATGATGAGGAGCCCAGCCGGTAGGGGAAATATTTCGGTTGGCAACCCATACACAACGGCCTTCTTCATCAACGCTAATTCCTCTGGGTTCATGTCCTGTGAATATACTTTTGATCTTTTGGAAAGTATTGTAATTTATTACATCCACACTGCTTGTTGCCTGTGAATTAGCGGAATCACCCATGCAGCTTACAAATAAATAAGGCACTTGCTTTGAGAAAGCCATTAGCTGTGGAACGCCAGTGGTGGAGATGATACTTAACAAACTATCATTTGATACGTTAAATATCCGCAATTCGTTTGTTCCTTGGCAAGTAACGGCATACTTCGAATAGTCCGGAAAATAATCTACATCATACGGTTTATATATTCCATTTGGAGTGGGAGCATCGCCTGTTTGTAAAGCTACCTGGCTTATATCGGGACTTTGAGGATCTGCTAAATTTACTTTATAAATAAAATTCCCCTGTTGCGAAGTAGTATAAACCATACTTCCATCATAATTTAATGCGCAACCATGAGGGTAGATAAACAAACCTCCTCCCTGATAAGTTACTATAATACTCATATTCACCAGATCAATAATTGCCATTTTTCCATTTGCATCAAGATGTGTGGTGACAGCAATTTTTGAATCGCCCGATATATCGATCGTATGCCAGCTGATATCAGGCAAAATTAATTCTCCCACTTTTACATGATCACTGGTTCTGAATTTCTGAAATAAATTACTTGCATAAAAGGATACGTAAATATATTGGCCATCGGGCGAAACCATCATATCATGAGGAGCTTCAGTATTTGCACTATTCCCAACATCGAATGCACGGGAGATCAATTTTGTTTCGCCATCAAACACAGAAACAAAATCACAGCCCTGGTTAGCGACATAAATTTTTCGTTTATTATTATCTGAAAATTTAATTCCCCCCTGGTTGTTTGGAGCTCCCCGGTTTATCCAATCTTTTATGACAGTTACTTCATTTCTGCTCAATAGTGTTTTGTTTAAAGGCATACCTGGATTCATCTGCGGTCCTAAGTCACTAAATGTATTAACTGAAAACAATAAAAAACTATGATCGGAGCGATAAGGTATAACAGAAGAATTATTTCTGCTTCCTTTAAACATAGCTTCCCATGAAGACAAATCGAGACCGGCACAAGCATCCGAACTAACCGAATTGTGGCAACCACTCATACTGCATTTGTTAACAATGATCTCACCGACATTCTTCGGGTACCCTTCATAATCGGGATTACCCCTATCCTTTGCGCAAGAAAAGGAGAGAAGCATTGCCACAATTAAAAATATACTGTTTTTTTTCATACAATCTTAAAAGTATTATAAATCTAACAGAGAAAATATGATTCAAAACATAGAAAAATATTCTAAAAAACCTTATAATAAAAAAAACGCCACAAGAATAACAGAAAAAAAATTTAATCTGTTGTTCTTATGGCGCTTTTAAATTGCAATTCGCAAAAAAAGAAATGGCTCTATTAACCTGCTATCAACCGCATTTGGAGTTTCCACAATTTTTGCACTTAACGCATCCTTCTTCATATATCAATCCTTCAGGACTTCCACATTCAGTGCATTTACGATCCACTGCTTGTGTTCCATCAGGAATGTATTTTTTGAGCGCACGTTCCACCCCTGTTTTCCATGTATTGATACTATCGTTATAAAGATTAAGGTCACCAATAAGCGCAACTACATGCGGCAAAGGCATTCCATGACGCAACACACCTGAAATCAATTTCGCATAATTCCAGTATTCTTTGTTAAATGATCTGGAAAGGCCCTCAATAGTAACTTTGTAACCTTCTTTGTCCATGAACCGGAAATCGTAACGTTTGCGGGAATCTTCAGTAACATTTTTAATTACCCAACCTTTTTCAACCCATTTAGGAATACTTAAGGAATCTTCAGCACGACCTGTAAAAACTTCGTAAGGTTTTCCTTTTAGAATACCTACTACAGCGATCCATTTTTCATCATGATTCATAAAACGTACGACTTCAGCTTCTAATGTTTTAGGTCGTTTAGGAGGCTGAGTTTCTTTGATATCGTTTGATTCTGATTTTGTTTCGGTAGAAACCAATACTCCGGTTCTTGAACCATCACGATAAACGGTGATCCCTTTTAACCCGCTTTTCCATGCCTCCATATAGATCTGGCCAACTTTATCTACGGATACATCATTTGGAAGATTAATAGTGGAACTAAGCGAATGAGTAGTGTATTTTTGAACCACCGCTTGTAATTCAATACGTTTTTCCCAATCGATCTCAGGTGCGGTTGAACCATGGTAAGGACTTTTTGAAATATCAGTTTCACCTGTTATTTCCATCCATTGCTTTAATTTATGGTGATATACAATAAATTCCTGCCATGAATCTCCCATTGGGTCAACAAAATCAACGCGTTGGTTTTTATCATTTAAATTCACTTTCCTTCTGCGTTTGTATGACAGCATAAATACGGGCTCCAATCCTGAAGATGTTTGTGCCAACATGCTAAGGGTACCTGTTGGGGCAACAGTGCTAATGGAAATATTTCTTCTGCCAAGGTTCATCATGCGGGAATATACTTGCGGCAATTCTTTTTCCAACATCTGAACGAACTCTGATGTGTTTTCTATTTCAGGATCAAAATCAGCGAATTTCCCACGTTCAAGTGACATATCAATTGAACTATCAAATTCAGCTTCACATTTTGTTCTCATTATTTTTTCTACTTCTTCAATAGCCTCTTTAGAGTCGAATTGTAAACCCAAACCGGCAAGCATATCACCAAGAGCAGTAAAGCCTAAACCTGTTCTTCGTCCCTTTTTACCGGCATTGTAAAGAAGTTTCCATGTACTTACTTCCACTTCTTTGATATAATCAGGTTCAGGGTCGCTTTCGATTTTCGCTAATATCTTTTCAATAGCCTGCAGTTCAAGATCAACGAGGTCATCCATCAAACGTTGCGCTTCATAGGTAACTTCATGAAATTCTTTGTACTTAAATTTAGCTTCAGCAGTAAAAGGTTTGTCGATAAAATTAAATAAATTAAGAGCAATGAGCCTGCAACTATCACCTCCCTGCATAGCAATTTCAGAACAAGGGTTAGTGGAAACATTTTTAAATCCGGGGTATACCGAAGATGTGGAATAATAATGCTGCCTGTCCCAAAATATTAACCCCGGTTCTGCACTGGTATGTGCACATTTAACAATAGTATTCCATAATTCCTGAGCTTTAACAACTTTTGAAAATTTAGGTTCAGTAGAATCAATTGGCCAACGTAATGTATAATCAGTATCCTTCGCAACTGCATTCATAAACTCATCAGAAAGACGAATAGAAATATTTGCACCGGTAATTTTTGAAAGATCCTGTTTAACAGTAATGAATTGCTCAACATCGGGATGTGCAATATCTATCGTTATCATAAGGGCTCCTCTCCTACCATTTTGAGCAACTTCGCGTGTTGTATTGGAGAATCGCTCCATGAAAGAAACTGCTCCCGTTGTAGTTCCTGCAGCATTGGAAACAGACATACCGGAAGGTCTTAATGTGGAAATATCGATTCCAACCCCACATCTCCTTTTGAATAGTTGCGCCAACTGTTGATCTGTATAGGATATTCCTCCATAAGAATCATATATCTCGGGCAGTACAATACAATTGGAAAGTGATGCAATAATGTGAGGATTCCCTAATGATGACATTACGCTGCCCTGAGGTATGATGTATTTAAAATCTTTGAAATAATTAAAGATTTTTTTCTCATCAAGCAATTCTCTTTCTTGTCCGTACTTTGAAAGTAATTTGAAACTACCATTAAGGTGGGATTTTGTTTTGTAATCTAATTCAATTCGTGCAAATTCTTTTGCCATACGCAAATGCATATCATTTGGAGTAAGTTCAAGAAATTTTTTGTCCAAATTTTTCATAGCATATTTATTCATCCAGGTGGAGGCTGCAAGCTCATCACCATGAAAATATGAAATGCATTTTTCAAACACTTCGTTATAAGAAAACGTCTGCTCGTCTCTTTCTACGGACCTTTTAGGAAATTCTAAAGTTAACATCTGTTATATATTTTAAAGATTTTTATTTTTTTATATTCCTGAAAAATAATTCGACTGCAATTTAGGATTGTTAATTCAGCTTTATATTTTCTATTTCTTAACATTTGATTCGACTTTTAAACATGTTGTCTTTCATCATAAAATTTTATGATGTACATCATATTTTATAATGACCAGGCTCATGATTTATATATAAAAACCCAGTTTAAACTGTGATGCTTAAATTTTTATTTAGGATAAAAATATATATTTTCGATTTATTAAAATTTTAACACAAAACAATAACCATCTGAAACCATCAGCGTTTTTGGGCCCTTTTAAAGGATCTAGGTAATGAAATTTACATTAACATATAAGTGAACCCAAATGTAAAACAATTGGATAGAATTAAAAAAATAAATAAATTCTGCTATATGCTGCTAACTGCACCAAAGCAAGCAAAGGATTGGAAGCGATCTCTAAAAAAAGTAAAAAAAATCTGAAATGAATTGAAAGCTCCAGAAATGGAAACAATATAAAGTGTGGGAAATTATTGAAATCGATTTGAAAAAAAAGTGAATTAAATAAATGTTGAAATCGAAAATTTAAAATCAAACAAATGAAAATATCATTAACCAGCGGAAAGTAATTTTGAACTTTGTCTTCGGTTCTTTTCCTCAATTATCAATCTTAACTCTCTTCCCATCTGACCTGAAATACCCGTATTTTCTTCAGCCCTTCGGATCAAATAAGGCATAACTGATTTAACAGGACCATAAGGAAGGTATTTAGTAACATTATAACCTGCATCGGCCAAATTATAAGTAATATGATCGCTCATACCATAGAGCTGTGAAAAATAAACATGCGGGTGATCATTGGGGATCTTTAGTTCGCCCATTTTATTAACCAGATGCATTGTACTCGCCTCATTGTGGGTACCTGCGCATAATGTAACAATATCAATATTTTCAAGACAGATATCAACAGCTTTATCAAAGTCATTATCTGTATTTTCTTTACTTGCTTGTATGGGTGATTTATATCCCAATTGTGAAGCTCGGAGATTTTCCTTTTCCATATAAGCACCTCGAACCAGTTTAATACCAATGCTGTAATTCTTACCTCTTGCCTTTTGTATGAGTCCCTTAAGATATTCAATCCGGTCCCAACGATACATCTGAAGAGTGGTAAGCACAATAGCAGTTTTTTTATTATTAATCTCCATCATTTCTTCCGCTAAAGTATCAATAGCGTCCTGTATCCAGCTTTCTTCAGCATCAAAATAAATAGGTACGACAGAATTGGAAGCACTATTACAAATCTCAACGAGTCGTCCTTTAACTTTTTGAAATTCAATTTCATCTTCCTTATTTAATTGTTGTTTGGAATTCAATTTTTCAAGTAAAGATAAACGAGCAATACCGGTAAGCTTAAGACTAGTATATGGTATTGCAGGATTGTCTTCTGCTACTTTTATAATTCTTAAAATTTCATCTTTTGTATTACAAAAATCATTTTCGTTTTCTTTACCTTCAACTGAATAGTCAAGGATAGAACCAATATTTGATATATTGAGTTTATATACAACGTTTTTACTTTCTTCAATAGATTCACCACCACAAAACTGCTTAAATATGGTTAGCTTAATTGGTAAACTCACAGGCAGGCGAATTTTTATTGCGAAAAGAATAAGCTTTGAAAACACTTTTACAAGTGTAGGGCTGCCCATTAGCTTAAAGAGCCAGAGTGAATGTTTCAGCTCCTGACTGCCTTTAGCTATAAAGGCCTTTTCTGTATTTTCAAATGAAACTCCGGAATTTGACATTTGTGATTTTATTAATTAGTTAAGAGTCAAAAAAAACCAATATACTTTTTATTTCTTCTTTAAGTATTTAAACATAGCAATCAATGGAGGAAGAGTTGTCATTATCAAACCAATAAAAATTCCCAAACCTGACCAGGCAAAAGATATCAGATAAGGGGATATCTCTTGCATAATTGCCTGGAATGAAAGTTTATTTTCAATCACTAAAATCCCTTTTTCAGCTCCGGCAATGGTCAGGAAGATCAAAAAAGCAAGAAGGGAAATATTTGTGATCCAAAATCCTGCACGAATAATATTTTTTTGAATTTTAGGGAAATTAAATTTTGTAACATCATTAATAATAAATAATACGGATGATAACAAGATCATAGTATTGATACCAATGGCGCTACCCATAGCATGTGCAACAGTAATATGGGTACCATGAGTATAAACATTAACAGCAGGAATAGAAATTAAAATAGCAAGTATCAAATTTAAAAATATCCATACATCGGATGCGACAAGAAAACGAAAAGGCAAAAAATAATAATCCTTTTTGGCTTGTTCAAGCGAGCTTTTCCAGTTCCAAATAATTTTAGAAAGTATCAACAATTCGGTCATGCTGATGGCATAAGCAAGGTATCTTATCCAAGGCACGGTAGGTACAATATAAATGTGATGAGCCCATCCGAACAGCAAGTTGGTAAGTCCTAAAAAATACATCCAAAATGCCAATTTAGATTTAGCAACTGTTTCATCTCCCTTTATTCGCTCCATTACAAAAATAGCGGTACCGTATACCAGCATATTCCAGGACCCTGTTAATGCACCATAAGCTTTCCATTGAACAGTTAGGTCTCGGATAAGATTATCTCTAAAATAAGGGAATACCCATAAATACGATTCAGTGAAAGTGAATAAAAAAAAACATATCCCCGTTGCCCACATCCACAAGTATACAGGCCATTGACCGATTTTTTTAAATACAGTTTTAAAATAATTAAATGCAAATAAAACCCATGACATAAAAACAGGAATGGCTAAAATAGCAGGAAATTCCCAATATTCGCGCCCCCCAAATTTCCCAAATAAATAACATATTAAAATAAGTAATCCTGTAACAATGAATAGCCATATATGTATTACCGCCATCTTTCTAGAGAATAACGGTAGATTACAATACTTAGGAATATAATAATAGATCCCACCAATTGCACTCAGAAATATCCATGAAACCACCAATGAAACATGAAGAGGCCTATTTTTAAAAAAAGGTAACAGATCGAAAAAACCAGGGAAAACAAATTGGAAAGCACTTAAACTACCAAAAAACATCCCGGCCAATAAAGCCACGATAGATAGAAAAATAAAAAATACCCCAACCTCCTTTTTCATTGAATAGCTTTTTGCATAATTGTTCCGTCATACCGTACTTCAAAATCCCTTACCGGAGAAATGCCTGTTTTATCAACATAATTAAGATATTCTGTAAGCGCATTCACATCCATTTCGCTGAGATGAAAATTGGGCATCTGCTGCGTCCCATTTTTAATAAAACTTTTTACGTATGATTCTCCTTTTCCCGGATCTGAAATAACATTAGTAAGATCAGGCCCCATATAACCTCCCAGTCCATACAACTGATGACAAGAAGTACAATTGTATTCCTGAAATAATAATTTGCCACGTTTTGCTTCTTCTGTTAAGAATCTTTTTCCCCCATCATTTTCAGTACCCGAAGTATAGATGAAAAAACCATATAATATAAACAAGAAAAATAAACCCCAGAAAACAAAACGCTTTAATTTTGTGGACATAATATAAAATCTTATTTAGGTAATTTATTTTCCCCTGCGGCAATCAATGAAAGAGCATTCATATTACTTATCGCAAACTTTCGGTTATTAACGGAGAGGATTTTCCGATCAGTAAACTCCACCAGGATTTTATAAAGATAATTTTTAGTAGTCCCAACAAAGCTTGCCAGGTCCTTAACTGAATAATTAATAACTAAATTTTTATCACTTTCGGAATTGCTCCGGGATAGAGTAATTAGTATTTCTGCAAATTGTTCTTTTATAGTTTTTTTTGAGATACTGGTAATACGTTGTTCCACAAAATTCAATTTATCACAAACATTTCCCATTAATTTAACAAAAGCAACAGGCTTTTTGCTAAGAAGAATTTTCAAGTCAGAAGATGGAATAAAACAGGCAGAAGTTTCGTCTAATGCAGATGCAGAAAAAGAATATACTTCATCATTAATAAAAGAATTCAAGCCAATAACATCGCCTTTACGCGCAACCCATAGTATAAAATCCTTATTTTTAATCCCCTTTTTAAAAACTTTAACAGTACCTTTTTGAATACAATAAACGCCTGACACAAGAACGCCACTCTTAATTAAGTATGCCCCTTTGTTATAATTTTTCTCCTCTTTGTTCAAAAGGATTTTATCCAGGAATTCGGTTGAGCAATTTACATTAGCTGAAAAATTGTTGAGCCAGCAATTTTCACAACTTACAGAATTCTCTGAAAAAGCAATAATATTCTTGGCAATATTCATTTTCAAATTATTAATATTAACACAACAAAGATATTAGCAGGAAAATTTTTAAAATATGATACGAGTCATAGAAGCATAAAATAAGACTTTCGAAACAATTACTTTTTCTATTACTTTTTTGGTCAGCTATTTTTTTTTCAAAAATTGAAAGAATATTTTCAAGAAATGACTAAGCCAACAAAAAATTTGAAAAGCAAACAAAAATCTCAGCTGATCCGAAATGCTAATCACTCACATTCGCTATTTGCAATAGCTTATGAATATTAGTTATTTTTATACTCTTACCAATGATCTTAATAATATGATCACTATTGAATTCTGATAAAATACGAATACACGTTTCTGTAGATGTCCCTGCAATGTTTGCAATTTCTTCGCGTGTTAGAGTTGTATTAATGGTTTCTGTTAGTTCATCAATGCCGTAATATTGTTTCAGCATTATCAATGCTTCAGCAATACGCTCCCTTACAGGCTTTTGAGCCATATTCAATATTATTTGTTCTGCAATTCTTAAATCCTTGGAGAGTAATTTGATCGTTTGAATTGCAAATTTCGAGTTACAATTAAGCAACTCGTCAATTGTAAATTTGGGGAAACTACAGATCATAGCATCTTCCATTACAGATGCCGATGCGAAATATTTCTCTCCTCCCAGAAGAGCTCTGTACCCAATAACATCACCTTTTTTTGCAAAACGAACTATTTGTTCTTTTCCATCATCACCTAATTTGAATATTTTTACTTTTCCGGAAAAAACACAGAATAGATTTCTCGATTGCTGTCCTTCATAAAAAACAATTTGCCCTTTTTTATAAAGATTATGAACTTTATTATCAGAAAGATTTGATTCTTCAACAATATTTAGAGAGCAAAACATAGAAGAATTAAATGAATCGCATCGTGAACAATGTGGAACATTAATTTTATTTGTCTTTTTTGTCATTTCCAAATCTTTAAAATATACTGCAAAGTAAAAAAGAATCTCTTCTACAAAAGATGATATATCTCATATTCCAATAAATTTTAAACTAAAAAAATAGCACAAGAGTTTCTTGCAAATTGCATTAGTTCTATTGTATGACACATATCATATTATTTACCACCGCGAATCATGTTTCTGGCAATTAAGAATCATATTAAAAAAAATAACTTCCTTTTAGGTTTGCAGTCAAATTGTTCGTAAAAACAAAAAATCATGAAAACAAAAACACTAATAGGAGCTCTGACCACAACAATCATAGCTGTAACAGCCGCAATCGCAAATGCACAAATGACATTAACGGGAGAAATACGCCCACGATTTGAATATCGCCATGGATTTAAATCTCCGGCTGATACACTTCAAAAAGCAGCTATGTTCGTTACGCAGCGAACGCGATTAAATTTTGGATATAAATCAGATAATTTCAAAGTTGGAATTGTATTACAAGATATAAGGATCTGGGGAAGTCAAAGTCAACTAAATAGTTATGATAATAGTACATCGGGATTAAATCAAGGTTGGGCCGAATATTTTTTTTCAAAAAAAGTATCAATTAAAATGGGTCGTCAGGAAATTGTGTATGATGATGAACGCATTTTAGGTGGGGTTGCCTGGGCGCAGCAAGGCAGAAGCCACGATGCCTTTTTACTAAAATATACCGACAGCACTTTTACTTGTCATGCCGGTGCTGCCTATAATCAGAATTCAGAATCTTATGTGGGAACATCTTATGCTATCGCAAATAGTTATAAAGAAATGCAATACCTGTGGCTGAACAAAAATATAAATAAAATAAAAGTGAGCTTATTAGCATTGAATGTTGGCCAGCAGTCTCCGGCAGCCATAAACAGCACACGCTATATTACAACTATTGGATCACATACGGAATACAAAGCCAAACCTTTTTTTGTTGGACTCAATTTCTATTATCAAACCGGTGTTGACAAAAACAAAAAACAGACAGCCGCAATTCTTGGTAGTGTTGATGCCGTTTACTCTATTAAAGAAAAAATTTCAATTGGATTAGGTTATGAATACATTTCGGGACAAAGCGGTACAGATACCTCAAAAACTTATAAAGAAATTAACCATTCATTCAATCCCATTTTTGGTACCAACCATGCGTTCAATGGCACTATGGATTATTTTTATGTAGGAAACCATATTGATAATGTTGGTTTACAAGACCTCTATTTAAAGGTGAAATATAAAACAGAAAAATGGAATGCTTCCTTCGATGTCCATGAATTCATGTCGGCCGCTGATGTTCTTGATCCAAAAGAATTGATCAAAACAGGAAAATACACCGCCATGAGCAATTCGTTAGGTACTGAAATAGATGTTACTGCAAGTTATATTCTATCTGGTGGAGTATTGATTACGGCCGGCTATTCACAATTTTTACCTACCGAAACATTGGGGATACTAAAAGGAGTTTTGGATTGGAAAAAAGATGGACGTACAGATCAGATAAGTAATTGGGCATTTATTATGGTCACATTTAAGCCCAACTTCCTCAAGCAATAATTGTTTTTATTTCCAACATATCCACAACGAACCTCTATTTTAATCACCTGATAATCAAACCAAAAAGACCATACAAAACGCCATTTTATGATATACATCATATTCGCAACCATCCAATATCAGATTTCAAACCATCGTTTATCATTTTTTGCATTTTTTTTTCCTTCTATGTTTGTCAAGAAATTTAATACTCACAACTAAAAAACTTATATCATGAAAAAGAAACTAATTCTTCCGATCACTGTTGTTTTATTCGCCTTATTTTTTTCTGCAAAAGCGCAGGATGGTCCAGCAATTTTTGCTTCCAAATGCGCGGCATGTCATTCTATTGGTAACGGGCGTTTGGTCGGCCCTGATTTAAAAGGAGTACATTCAAAATACAATGCCACCTATTTGGTGAAGTGGATCAAATCCTCTCAATCTGTTATTAATTCAGGGGATGCAAAAGCTAAAGCATTATTTCTTGAATACAACTCTATTGTAATGCCGGATTTTCTGGATTTAAAAGATACTGATATTAAAGCGATCGTAGGTTATATCAAATCACAAAGTGGCCCACAACAAGTAGTAACAGCAAAAAAACCACAGCCGCAGTCGCAGACTAAGCCAAAAACAGCAAAGCCATGATATTGTGAGCGGTAAAATAAATTAATAACAGATGCAATTTTTCAGTAAAAAAAATTAAAAAACAATTTAGGAAATAACTGTTTTTTGCAAATACAAAATAAATCTTAAAAATATGGACAGTAGAAGAAAATTCCTCCGAAATGTTTCCCTTGCAGCGATGGGTGCAATTGTTGTATCTCAATTAGAAGCTCAAGGGTTCAGCAAAACTTTTGCATTTTTTGATCCCGTTGATGTTAAAAACCCACTTGCAGCATACCCTAATCGTGATTGGGAAAAAACATACCGGGATTTATGGAAGCATGAAAGTGAATTTACTTTCCTCTGCGCTCCCAACGACACGCATAATTGTTTATTGAAGGCACATGTAAAAAATGACACCATAGTGCGTATTGCACCAAGTTTTGGATTTTCACACGCAGAAGATTTGCAGGGCAACAAAGCATCGGCAAGGTGGGAGCCACGTTGCTGCCAAAAAGGATTGGCACTGCACAGAAGATTTTATGGCGACAGAAGGGTTAAATCGCCTGTTGCACGCGAAGGATTTTTGTTATGGGTAAAAGATGGATTCCCAAGAGAAAGTAATGGTAAAGCACCTGCAAAATATTTTGAAGGAAGAGGAAAAGAACCTTTCGTGAAAATCACTTGGGAGGAAGCTTCTGAATTAACTGCTAAGGTATTGCAAAATATCGCTACCACTTATAACGGAAAAAAAGGGAAAAGATACCTGGAAGAACAAGGCTATGCTCCTGAAATGATTGAAGCTACACATGGAAAAGGAGTTCAGGTATTGAAGTTCAGAGGTGGGATGGCGGCATTAGGTGTTACCAGGATTTTTGGCATGAATCGTTTTGCAAATTCACTTGCATTGCTTGATTCAAAAATAAATAAATGCAGTCCCGAGGAGGCTAAAGGTGCCAGAGCCTGGGATAGTTTTGCGTGGCATACAGATTTACCTCCGGGCCATGCAATGGTAACGGGCCAGCAAGCGATGGATTATGATTTGGTTTGTGTTGAACATAGCGACCATATTGTGGTTTGGGGGATGAACTGGATCACCACAAAAATGCCGGATGCACATTGGCTCACAGAAGCAAGAATGAAAGGTGCAAAAGTTACTGTAATTGCTTGTGAATACAGTGCCACAGCAAACAAAGCAGATAATGTATTGATCGTTCGACCAGGAGTTACACCTGCTTTAGCATTGGGCTTTACTAATGTTATTATCAATGAAAACTTATTTGATGTTGAGTATGTGAAGAAATTCACAGATATGCCTTTCCTGGTAAGAATGGATAATAATCAATTCTTAAAACCCACTGAGGTAATAAAAGATTACCAGAATAAAGATATCGTTGATTATATCCATGTAATGAAAGATGGAGAAAAAGCAACTCCTATGCTAAAACAAGCGGGTGCCTTTGTTTCCGATAAAGATAGAAAGGACTGGGGAGATTTTATGATCTGGGATGAAAAACTAAATGCTGCTAAACCAATCTGTAGAGATGATTATGGAAAAAAAATGAATGCACAAGGCATTTTCCCATCACTTGAAGGTAAGTATAAAGTAACATTATTAGATGGGAAGGAAGTGGAAGTGAGAACTGTTTTCGATTTAATTAAACAGTACGTGAATGAAAACTTTACACCTGAAATTGTTTCTGAAATAACCTGGGCACCGGTAGAAGGTATTAAAACCATTGCAAGAGACATCGCAAAAAATTCTGGTAAAACATTATTCGCAATGGGAATGGGCCCGAACCAGTTTTTTAACAATGTATTGAAAGACAGAACAGTTCTATTACTTGCCTCCTTGACAAAAAATATTGGAAGAGTTGGGGGCAACGTTGGAAGTTTTTCGGGCAATTACCGTGCTGCATACTTCAGCGGCCTTCCTTCGTATATTTTAGAGAATCCATTTAATATTCAAATGGAAGAAGGAAAACCGGCTGATGTCAAAAAATATTTCTCATACGAATCCGCACATTTTTTCAACAACAGTGATCGTATGTTAAAAGTAGGTAACAAAGTATTAACAGGAGATACACACATGCCTACACCTACCAAATCCGTTATGGTTTCCAATGGTAATTCATTGTTGGCAAATAATAAAGGACACTATGAAGCAGTTGTAAACTCTTACCCAAAAGTAGAATTTATAGGCGTATTTGATTGGTGGTGGACAGGTTCTTGTGAGTATGCTGATATTGTTTTTGGTGTGGATTCCTGGGGCGAATTCAAATCACCGGATGCTACCATGTCGGTAACAAATCCATTCTTATATGTTTATCCAAGAACTCCTTTAGCAAGAATCTATGATACCAAAGGGGATCTCGAAGCCATTGCAGGTATTGCTAATGCAATGGCAAAACTGACAGGAGATAAACGTTTCAGCGATTATTTCAAATTTATGAATGAAGGAAAACCTGAAGTCTATTTACAGAGAGTATTTGATCTGAGTCCTGCAACCAAAGGTTATAATGTATTGGAAATAGAAGCAAAAGCGAAACAAGGTATTCCCTCTTTATTGATGTCAAGGACGTATCCTAAACATAGCGGTTATGAGCAAGTTGCCGAAGAGAAACAATGGTATACAAAAACAGGACGATTAGAATTCTACCGGGATGAAGCAGAATTTTTAGCCGCAGGTGAAAATATGCCTGTACACAGAGAACCGATTGATTCAACTTTCTATGAACCAAATGTGATTGTTTCAAATCCGCATCCGGCCATCAAACCGGCTTCACCCGAAAGCTATGGTGTTTCAAGAGACAATATGTCCGGTGATGTGCGTCAGGGAAGAAACGTTGTAAAACCCTGGAGTGAGGAAAAGTTAACGAAACATCCATTAACCACAGCAGATAAAGAATATAAATTTATTTTCCACACACCAAAATATCGACACGGTGCACATACAACGCCCGTAGATACAGATATCGTAGCGGTTTGGTTTGGTCCATTTGGCGACATGCACAGAGCTGATAAACGTACCCCATTCGTGACCGAAATGTATGTGGATATCAACCCTAATGATGCCAAAGCACTTGGAGTGGAAGATGGTGATTATGTATATGTAGATGCTGATCCCGAGGATCGTCCATTCCGAGGGTGGCAACAGAAAAAAAACACGGATGCTTATGAACTTTCCCGCTTATTGTGCCGTGCAAGATACTACCCCGGAACTCCCATGGGTGTTCTCAGAATGTGGCACAATGCTTACGGTGCCACTTACGGTTCGGTTGCGGCTTCAAAAAAAGATGCAACAGGTTTAGCAAAAAATGAAAAAACCGGTTATCAATCATTGTTCCGGAGAGGATCACATCAAAGTTGTACCAGGGCCTGGTTAAATCCAACACTTCTTACTGATTCATTAGTAAGGAAAAACCACTTCGGACAAATGGTAGGTAAAGGATTTGAACTGGACGTTCATGGCGCAACGGGAGCGCCAAGAGAATCATTTGTAAAAGTAACATTTGCAGAAAAAGGCGGGCTTGATGGAAAAGGATTATGGGAAGGTGCAGAAAAAGGAATTCGCCCGACTTATGAAA
Organism: Bacteroidota bacterium; assembly: GCA_040388455.1. Lineage (GTDB taxonomy): Bacteria > Bacteroidota > Bacteroidia > 2-12-FULL-35-15 > 2-12-FULL-35-15 > 2-12-FULL-35-15. The sequence continues at coordinate 42,806 of JAZKBX010000100.1, read as the reverse complement.
GTGAGGAATTGAAAAAGTATATGAAGGGCGGTTATTATAATACATAATCTTAAATATTAAGCACCGAATTATTTAGTAATAGTTTAACTAAAAACAGAAATTATCATGGCACAAGTAAAAAACTGGCAGCTAAAAAGGGATATGAAATATCCTTATGATGACAACAGACCCAACAAACAAATAGCATTTGTTTTTGATACCAATAAATGTATCGCATGTCAAACATGTACTGTTGCATGTAAAACAACCTGGACCTCCGGTAAGGGCGAAGAAACAATGTTCTTCAACAATGTGGAAACAAAACCATACGGTGGATATCCATTAAAGTGGGATGTGAATACACTTAAAATGATGGGGGAGCAATCGTGGGATAAAGCGAGTGGAGAATACAAAGGCAAAACTATTTTTGACGACACCAAAGGAGAAAATGTAAATGGATGGAGACCTGCTGAAAGAGATTACGCATTTCCAAACATGGGCGAAGATGAGTGTTCTTCCATTGTAAACAAAGGAGCTTTTTTTAACGGAATACATGATACCTGGATGTTTTATTTAGCACGTATCTGCAATCATTGCACTTATCCTGCATGTTTAGCGGCATGTCCAAGAAAAGCAATTTATAAAAGACCCGAAGATGGAATTGTTTTAATTGATGAATCCCGTTGCAGGGGATACAAAGAATGTATAAAAGCTTGTCCGTATAAAAAAACATTTTTCAATATGGTAACACGTGTATCTGAAAAATGTATCGGTTGCTATCCATTGATAGAGCAAGGCGAACAACCTCGTTGTGTTCAAACATGTATAGGGAAAATCAGGATGCAGGGATTCCTGAGCAAACCTGGGGAAGCAAAAGCAGACAACCCGATTGACCAAATTGTACACATCAAAAAAATTGCTTTGCCATTGTATCCGCAGTACGGAACAGAGCCCAATGTATATTACATCCCACCAATCCATGTACCTAAAGATTTTTTACATCAAATGTTTGGTCCGGGAGTTGACGAAGCGGTTGAAATGTATAAAAACCTCAAAAATGATAAAGATCTACTTGCTGCTTTTCTTTTATTCGGTAACTCGCCAAAAACAATTCATCATTACAAAAGAGAAGGAGATTTTACGGTAGGGTACAATGAAAAAGGAGAAGTGGTAACAAAAGTTCCAATGACAGAACCCGTTTATGTAAGACCATACGATGATAAAGACCATGGAACTTTCAGACACAATACTCCTTAAAATAAAAATTAATTTCAAAAGGATTAATAATTATAAAAAAACGAAACATGAAAAAACTAATTTTTCTAGCGGCAATAACAGCACTGTCAGAGAGTATTGCAACTGCCCAACCAACTGCAATCATAATAAAATCGGGGAAAGCAGCGAACATTCCTTTTCGTGAAGTAAATAATGCAGTATGGAAGGATATCCAAGCGACTACTATTCCTGTGCTTCCACAAAACATCACTACTCCGATGTTAACTATTCCATCAGTAAAAAACATAAAAGTAAAATCCATTAATGATGGAACCACTATAGCTTTTTTATTGGAGTGGACTGATTCAACAAAAGATATGATTGTTGAGGCAGATAAGTTCTGCGACCAAGTGGCAATTCAATTACCGATGCACCCTGACACCCTTCCGATTTTTATGATGGGTAACAAAAATGGACGAGTGCATATCATTCATTGGAAAGCAATTTGGCAGCATGATGTTGAAAACGGCTTCCGTGACGTGAAGGATGCATATCCGAATTACTGGGCAGATATTTATCCAATGGCAGAAAAAGAAGGGGATGGAACCAAAGGGAAGTTTGCAAAAGATATTTCAGCACTTGATTATTCTAAAGGGGCCGGCAAAAATTTCATGCCCGCAGCCTATGCAGGAAATCCAATGTCCATCTTTGATAGAAAAGAACCTTCTGAAGAATGTATGGCAGAGAGTTTTGGAACCCTCACAACTCAAACCAATCAGAATGCCACTGCATGGGGTGTATGGGAAAACAATACCTGGAAAGTGATTTTTACCCGCCCTATGGTTTCACCTGATAAGGATGATGCTCCCCTGACTATACCAACAAAAATTGCGTTCGCAATCTGGAACGGACATTTTGAAAATATAAGTGGAAAAAAACATTATTCACAATGGATCGATCTCACTACACAAAAATAAAAAAACATGAAAACTGCAATAGACAAAAATTTAATAAAAGCCGATTTGTTCAGGATACTGAGTATGGGCTTTTCATATCCGGATCAGGAAAAATGTGATGACATAGATTCTATCATTGATGACCTATTAAAAGATGGTGATCTGGATCTAGAAATTCATGGATATTTGAGATCCATACAAAAAAACATGGATTATAAAGAAATTTTAAGAGAATATTCCAGGGTGTTTTTGAAAGGTACAATTCCAACAACAGAAACCGCTGTTTGTGAAAAAATGAACTGCGTAGCAGATGCTGCGGCATTTTACAAAGCGTTCGGCATGAATGCAAAAAGTGGTGACAGTCCTGATTCAATTATATATCAATTAGAATTCGCTTCATTGCTCTCGGTAAAAAAGGCTTTAGCAAAAGATGAAGAACAATCATTTATTGTTGAAGATGCCTACCAGAAATTCATGTATTCACATCTAACCGAACTTGGAGAAAAATTCCAGGCGAAATTACAAACTGCCGAACCCATTGAGTTTTACAATGAATTATCCAATTTATTAGTTACCATTACAAAAAAACAAAACTAAAGATGAATACATTAATAATGATAATAGGGATATTTGGTTTAGGTGGTACTGAATTAATAATCATTGGAATTATAATTCTATTACTTTTTGGAGGCAAAAAAATTCCAGAGTTAATGAAAGGATTAGGAAAAGGAATTAATGAATTTAAAAACAGTTCAAAAGGTGAAAATGTTGATTAAAAAATGATCTACAAAAAAAGATTAATCATGCTTAAAGATAAATTCAACCGTATTCATGATTACCTGCGCATATCGCTCACCGATAAATGCAATTTGCGATGCTCCTATTGCAATCCCAACGATTTAGCAAAAGGGTTTTTCGCGAATTCATCACGAATGACTGCGAATGAAATTGATCAAATTGTTTCCGTTTTTGTTAAAAACGGAGTAAAAAAAATTCGTCTTACTGGCGGAGAACCTTTAGTAAGAAAAGATGCAAAAGAAATCATTCTAAGGCTTTCAAAATATCCTATTGAGCTTGCCATTACCACCAATGGAGTTTTTGTAAATGAATTTATTGAAACCTTTAAAGAAGCAGGATTAAAATCTGTGAACGTAAGTTTGGATTCTCTTATCAAAGAAAAGTATTTTTCAATCACTCAAAGAGATAAATTTGATCGCGTAACCGATAATATTAAATTGTTAGTAGCAAATGATTTTCATGTAAAAGTGAATGTAGTTGTGATGAAAGATGTAAATGACTCTGAAATTCCGGAGTTCATTCAATGGACAAAAGATGTTCCGGTACACATTCGTTTCATAGAATTTATGCCTTTTACAGGAAACAAATGGAGCAGTGAGAAAGTGTTTTCTCATAAGCAGATCTTAAATATTATTTCTTCAAAGTATCATTATATTAAATTATTGAATGAAAAGAATGATACCTCAAAAAAATATTTTGTTCCAAATCACAAAGGCTCTTTTGCAATAATAAGTACAATGTCCGAGCCTTTTTGCAATGGTTGCAACCGTATGCGCCTAACTTCCGATGGTAAAATGTATAATTGCCTTTTTGCAAAAGCAGGAACCGATCTTCTCACTTCTTTGCGCCTTGGTAATGATATTGAACCCCTTATTAAGGAATGTGTTCAAGGTAAATCGTTTATGCTAGGCGGGAATAATGAAACTAAAAACTGGGGGAATCAGACCACTGTAACACATGAAAGAAGTATGATAAGCATTGGTGGATAAATTTTTATTAATTTCACAGTATCATGTTATCTGTAGAAAAAGCCAAACAAGCGGTTATCGAAAACATACATTTATTATCAGTTGAAAATATTTCGATTGATAATGCTTATGGTTATGTATTAGCCGAAGATATATATTCTCCTCTTGCTCTTCCTCCGTTTAACCAGTCGGCAATGGACGGTTATGCATTTATTTTTGAGAATTTTAAAAATAATTTACAAATAAATGTAATTGCTGAAGTAGCTGCCGGAGATTCTTTTAAAGGAACTTTAATATCCGGACAGGCAATCCGGATTTTTACCGGAGCACTGGTTCCTGATGGTGCTGACTGTATAGTTATGCAGGAAAAAATAACACTTGAAAACGATCAATTACAAATTCTTGATGTAGCAATAAAACAATACGCAAACATTCGTTCAAAAGGATCGCAAATAGAAAAAAATGAATTGGCGCTACCGAAAGGCACAAGCCTTACAGCGGCTGCTATTGGTTTTATTGCCGGCATGGGAATTACCAATGTAAATGTAATTCGAAAACCCAAGGTTAAGATAATTGTTACGGGGAGCGAATTGCAAAAGCCCGGAAATATATTGTCAGGAGGACAAATTTATGAATCCAATTCATACAGTATCATTGCCGCTTTAAAAAGTATTGGAATTCCAACAGAAGGTGCTCAATCAGTACCAGATAATGAGGTCGAAACAAATACTATTATTGCAAATTCGATTGATTCCTGTGATATTTTATTATTATCAGGGGGTATTTCTGTTGGTGATTATGATTTTGTAGAAAGAGCATTAAATAAATTAGAAGTACAAACTATTTTCTATAAAGTAAAACAAAAACCAGGGAAACCCTTATATTTTGGAAAGTATAAAAACACTTTTATTTTTGCGTTACCCGGTAATCCAGCAGCGGTTTTAACGTGTTTTTATGAATATGTTTATCCGGCAATAAGATTGATGATGGGATCTACTCTTCCTTACTCAATGGGGGGGACCCAAACTCAAATGCCTATAGCATCCGATTATGTTAAAAAAAAGGGGCTCTCTTTTTTTCTGAAAGGTGAAATTTCCGACAATACCGTTATTCCTCTTGATGGCCAGGAATCATATATTTTAAGCTCCTTCGCATCAGCTGATTGCCTGATATATTTACCCGAAGAAAGCGAAAACATAAAAGCCGGACAACTGGTTGAAGTTCACAAATTACCTGGGTTACAGTAAAACAAAAAAACATGATAATTGTCATTATTTTTGAGCCGCTTTTTTTTCATATTTGTGAAAAGTCCTTTACAATGAAATATGGATGAGTAGGCGAAAAATTCATTGATTTATTTAGCAATTAGAACAAAACAATCCATAAATTTAAAGGAATTAATTTTAAGAAAATGAAAAGTAATTTCAGTGTTCTAGAATCTGAGAATTAATAAATCAAAAATTAGTAATATGCCTACCCACGATTTGATTTGGTTATTTCCACCTTTGCTTTTTATTATAGCTTTCCTATATGCTTCAGTGGGACATGGAGGTGCCAGTGGTTATCTGGCTTTGATGGCACTATTTAGTTTCAATCCTTCCATTATGAAATCATCCTCTCTTGTATTGAATATTTTCGTTTCTTTTATTGCTTTTTATCAATTTTACAGAGGAGGTCATTTTAAATGGAAACTCTTGATACCTTTTATTATTACCTCCATTCCGGCATCTTTTATTGGGGCTTACGTTACTGTAGATGAATTAACTTATAAAAAAATTCTTGGTGTACTTCTTATTTTTCCCATACTTCGCCTGCTCGGCATTATTGGTAGAGAGAACGATACGATCAGGGAGCTCAACTGGTTGTGGGCACTTATTATCGGGGCAATCATCGGCTTACTTTCAGGTATGATAGGAATTGGAGGAGGCATTATTTTAAGCCCCGTAATTTTATTACTTCATTGGGGTAATATGAAGCAGACAGCTGCTGTTTCAGCATTGTTTATTTTTCTCAATTCCATCGCAGGATTAGTTGGTTTAATTTCAAAAGGCACCGTAATTGATGACAATATCTACAATTGGGTTATGATAGCAATAGCTGGAGGATTGGCAGGTGCTTATATTGGCAGGAAAATATTAAGTACCAAAGCTTTGAAAGCAATACTTTCCTTAGTATTGGCTATTGCCAGTATAAAACTTTTAACAGCAGAAAATAAATGATCAAAAAAAATATTACAGGTATTATACTTGCCGGTGGAAAGAGCTCAAGAATGGGCAGTGATAAAGGAATGGTTAAACTGAATGAAAAAAAATTTATACAACATATTCTTGAGGCTGTCCTACCCAATGTAAACGAAGTTATGATCATTGCCAACAATGATAATTACAACAACTTAGGATACAAGGTAATTAAAGATAAGATAAAAGACTGCGGACCATTAGGTGGAATATATACAGGGCTTATGAATAGTAAAACGGAAAACAACATTGTTGTGAGCTGTGACATTCCTTTTATTAATAGGGATCTGATAAAATACATCATTGAAAACACAAATAATGCAGACATCACAGTTCCAGTATATAAAGGAAATATTGAGCCTTTGTGCGCTGTTTACACAAAAAGAACATCTGATCAAATCTATAATTTAATCATGAATAAAGATTTGAAAATTCAAAACATCTTAAAATACTTTATTACAAAAGAACTTTATATTACAAAAAAGCAAAAATTCTTTACAGATAGATTATTTGTCAACATTAATACACCGGAAGAATTAAAACAACAAAAAGAATTAGCCCTATGAGCATCCATGTCATATTTTTTGGTTCTTTAGCAGATTTGATTGGCAAATCACAATTGACTGTATATGATTGCACGGACATTCTATCAGTAAAAGAGAAAGTGATTTGTGAGTACCCTCAATTAAAGGATTGCGTATTTTTGATTTCAGTAAATAGAAAATTGGTAAAAAACAACTATGCTCTTGAAGAAGGAAATGAAGTTGCTTTTTTGCCTCCATTTGCAGGAGGATAAATTGTTAACGCGTTAAAGTTTTAAAATTGATCTTAAAGTAAAATGTTAAACAAAGAAGAAATAGCTCGTTATTCCCGTCATCTGCTGCTTTCCGAAATAGGAATGACCGGTCAGGAGAAAATAAAAAGCGCTAAAATATTAGTAATTGGTGCCGGTGGTTTAGGTTGTCCCGCATTACAATATCTTACGGCAATGGGCATTGGCGAAATTGGCATTATTGATTTTGACAAAGTGGAAGAATCTAATTTACAAAGGCAGATCCTTTATTCTATTGAAGATATCGGGAAATTAAAAACGGAGGCGGCTGTTTCAAAACTTTCCAAACAGAACCCATTCGTAAAATTTAATTCTTATCCTGTTCGACTTGATAATAAAAACGCACTTGAACTTTTTTCGAAATACGATCTTATTATTGATGGGACTGACAATTTCGCAACCAGGTATTTAGTCAATGATGCCTGCGTAATATTGAATAAAACACTGATCTATGGTTCCATTTATAAATTCGAAGGACAGGTTTCTGTTTTAAATTATATTGATAGCTCGGGACAATCGGGCCCAACCTACCGTTGTCTTTTTCCTACTCCACCGCCTTCAGGTAGTATTCCTAACTGTTCTGAAATAGGTGTTCTTGGAGTTTTGCCAGGTATTATCGGAACTCTTCAGGCAACAGAAGCAATAAAAATCATTTCCGGTATTGGTTTACCTTTATCAGGAAAGCTACTATTATTTGATGCACTTGCAATGAGTTTTCAGGTCATAGAAATTGCAAGAAACAACGAATGGATCAATTCAGCACCAAAAAACACTGAAGAGTTTCTCAAAACAGATTACGAATATTTTTGTGGAAACAAAAACAGTGAATCATCAACAAAGTCAATTTCGGTGAATGAACTTAAATTGATCATTGAAAACAAGTTAGATGTGCAACTTTTGGATGTTCGCGAAACCTTTGAGGAGCCTCAGATATCCGAGCTTATGGATTTAAAAATCCCTTTAGGTGATATTCACAATCAAACACATTTAATTTCAAAAAACAAAAAAGTAATTGTGTTTTGTAAAAGCGGAGCACGAAGCAAGCGAGCTATTGAAATACTTGAAAAAGATTTTGGATTTACAAATCTTCAAAATTTAGAAGGAGGTATTATTTCCTGGTCTAAATCGATTTAACACAAGAAGCTTCACACTATCACCATTTCTTAATTCGATTTAAATTGAAAAAATGAAAGAGCATAAAAAACATCAAGTTTTTGTTAATGGCCCTATAAGTCCCAATTTTATTGCTGACTCGATTTCTAAACACAGTACTAAAACAACTATCGGTGCTCACGATATTTTTCTAGGACAAGTTAGAAGTGATGTTATCGAAAATAAAATTGTAAAATCTATCGAATACACAACGTATGAAGAAATGGCGGAAGAAAAATTCCATGAAATACGAGAAGCCGCATTTGATAAATTTGAACTGACTTGTATGCACATTTACCATAGCATAGGCAATGTAAAAGCAGGGGAGATCTGTCTTTTTGTTTTTGTCTCTTCTAAACACCGCACTCAGGCATTTGAAGCATGCCGATATATTGTTGAAGAAATAAAAGTCCATGTTCCGATATGGGGCAAAGAAATGTTTGAAAATGAAACCTTTGTTTGGAAAGAAAACAGTTAAAACCAGAAGTTAAATCTTAAATATTAGATTTTAGAAATTAGATTATGAAAACAACCCTTCAAATCTTAAAATAATGGTAGATATTACATTCAAATCAAGTACCTTAAGAGAGGCTATTGCACAGGCAATTGTTAAAGTAAGCAGACAAGAAACTATTGATGCCATTAAAAACAAAACCGTTCCTAAAGGCGATGTATTTGAGATGGCTAAAACAGCTGGCTTGTTTGCTGTTAAACGTACCAGCGACATGATTCCTGATTGCCATCCTTTACCAGTTGAATTCACTGCTGTCCGTTATGAAATTGAAGAGATGGAAATTCATATAGAAATGGAAGTGCATACTATTTATAAAACAGGTGTTGAAGTGGAAGCAATGCATGGAGCTTCGGTAGTGGCACTGACTATTTATGATATGCTAAAGCCCATTGATAAAGGGATTGAGATCAATGCTATCAAACTGAAAGAGAAAAAAGGCGGAAAATCTGATTTCACTGATAAATTCAGAAAAGATCTAAAAGCCGCGGTCATCGTCTGTTCCGACAGTATTTCGGCAGGTAAAAAAGAAGACAAAGCCGGTAAAGCAATAATTAAAAAATTAGAAATATGTAAAGTTTCTGTCTCCGATTATTCAATTATCCCGGATGAAACAATAGATATACAGAATAAGATTAAAAAACTTTATGAATTAAAAAATGACATCATTATTCTTACAGGCGGCACAGGCCTTTCTCCTCGCGACATTACGCCTGAAGCAATACGGCCAATGCTTGATAAAGAAATTCCCGGAATTATGGAAGCTGCAAGAAATTATGGGCAAGACCGAACCCCATTTTCGATGCTTTCAAGGGGCGTTGCCGGCATGAAGGGCAAAACGCTAATTCTTGCGTTGCCAGGTTCAACCAAAGGAGCAAAAGAAACAATGGATGCTTTGTTCCCATTTATACTTCATATTTTCAGAATAATAGAAGGCGCACAACATTGAAGAAACATAGTTGAATCCTTAGAATTTAAACTGATAAATTGGCTCTAAAAAATTAACAACAAAATGATAAAGAAAGTAGGAAATAGTAAAAATACAAAAGGAACATCTTTAAATGAATTCGAACGTTTTTTGTCGGGTTATTGCTCAGATGAATGGATGTTTTTGGTAAAAAGTTTTTTAGTAGTAAAACATTTCAAAAAAGACCAACGAATTATAACCGAAGGTGATAAAGTAACCGGAGTGTACTTCATAAATAAAGGAATGGTAAAGGTTGTTTCTGCTTTTGACAAAAACAATGAACGAATTTTACGATTAGCAAACAAGGGCTCTCTGGTTGGTCACAGAGGTATGTCATCTAAAAATTACCCCATCTCCGCAATAGCACTTTCGGATACTGAAGTTACTTTTATTCCCATTGAAATTTTCCTAAAATTAATAAAAACAAATCCTGAATTTAGCCTTTTTCTGATCACTTTCTTTTCGGATGAATTACGAAAAACCGAAGAACAAATGAAACACATGATTCATGGAGAGGTGATAACAAAGGTGGCAAAAATTATTTGCACGTTGATTGATGCTTTTGGCTATAACCCAAAAGAAAAACACAAACTTAATTACACTCTTCCACGCAAGGATATTGCCAATATAGCAGGGACCACTTATGAAAGTGTTATAAGGAACCTAACTCAACTGGAAACAAAAAAAATAATTAAAATAGATGGCAAAAATTTTATAATACCCAATGAATCTAACCTCAGGAAATTAGCAGGTGATAAAGAAAAATAAAAATAATTTGCAAAATAAATTTAACTAAACAGCTCTAAAAATGAACCTTACAGAGCCTATACATTTCAACTTGAAAAATTATATCGTCCGATTAAAATTTTTCAAAGTTTAAAAAAACCTGCAAAAATAATCAATGCAAAAACTATGATACAGAACACTGTTCTGTATCATAGTTTACCAAAACTATTGCGATCAATTTTGTTCCATACAAATTATGGCTTGAGTAAAGCCATGTTTGCCTGAAGAATTATTCTGGCAGATCAGCTAAATTCTACCAAGAATAAGGCCTTTGCGCAAGCGGATCGTATTACTCTCAGTAATTGACACAAAACAATCAGATACAAAAAATTGACCTCGAAGAAGTCATCCGGACAAAGAATCCGCGTTTATTGAAATTACTTCCCAGCTTTATGCTCAGTTACATAAAACGCATAATTCATCAGGATGAGTTCAATGATTTTTTACAACGCACAAAAGATCTTTATGATCACGATTTTGTTAGCGCTACTTTAAATAATTTCCAAATCCATGTTATTAGTGAAGGAACGGAAAATATTCCCGAAAAAGGCGGCTGTATTGTTGTTTGCAATCATCCATTAGGCGGTATTGATGGCATTGCGGTGATGAAAGAAGTGGGAAATAAAAGAAATGATATTAAAGCGATGGTGAATGATATACTGATGAACTTAAAAAATTTAAGCTCCTTATTAATTCCCGTTAACAAACATGCGAAAAATGCGGTTGAAAACATCAAACGCATTGATAATGCCTATGCATCAGATGAGTGCATCATTGTTTTTCCAGCAGGACTTGTTTCAAGAAGACAAAAAGGAGAAATTAAAGACCTGGAGTGGAAGAAAAGCTTTATTACCAAAGCCATTAAATATAAACGCAACATTATTCCGGTACATATTGAGGCACGTAACAGTAACTTCTTTTACAATCTGGCTGCCTTAAGGAAAACCATTGGGATAAAAGCAAACATAGAAATGTTTTACCTGGTTGACGAAGTGTTTAGACAAAAAGGAAAGTTCATAAAATTAACCATTGGTAAACCTATTCCATATACAACTTTTACAAAAATGCATTCTGACCTTTGTTGGGCCGCAAAAGTTAAAGAACATGTTTATGACTTAGGGAACAGTAAAAAAAATTATGCGACTGCAATGGGTTAGAGGCACTATATTAATTTATGAAATGGTGAGTAAAAAAATACAATACATACGCACTTAACACCCATTAAAAAAAAGGCTTTAGCACAAAGCAATAAGTTTAAAAAGAAAAAATTAAAATCAAAATGAAATACATTAATTTGCCATTTAGGGTCATTTACAAAATATATTACCTGTTCGTTTTTGTGCTATCACTTATCATTTCGTATCCTATTGTATATTTTCTTCTTGCTAAACAAAAGCGTTTCCCAAAAGCTTTTAATCTGATGAGAGTTCATGCCTTCCTTCTGCTTCTTTTTGCCGGAGCTCGTTTGAAGGTAATAGGAGTTGATAATATCCCTCAAAATGGAGCATATATAATTTGTCCGAATCACAGTTCTTATCTGGATATTTTTTGTCTTTATACTATATTCAGTAAATACTTTGTGTTTACTGGAAAAAAAGAAATTGAAAAATGGCCTTTGTTTCATATCTACTATACATCCGGGATGAATATTTTGGTGGACAGGGACACCAAAACCGGAAACTTTAAAGCATTCAAAAAAATGTCCTCTGCAATTGATAATGGAAATCCGCTGGTGATATTCCCGGAAGGAACCATCTCTAAAGAAGCTCCAAAACTAACAACATTTAAATCAGGTGCTTTTGCCATTGCAATTCAAAAACAAATTCCTATTCTCCCTATTACGTTTGTTACTAATTGGAAACTTCTATCTCGCAGCGGATTTTGGAAGGGACCTGCCGGACCCGGAATAGCAGAAGTTATAATACACAAGCCAATAATAACAAAGGGCTTAAAAAAGGAGGACATTGATAAAATAAAAGATGAGGTTCTCAACATTATTAATGGTTCCTTAGCAATTTGTTGAAAATAAATAAATATTTGCTGTAGGACTTTTTGTTCTGAAATAAAATATCATAAACGAAGATATGTCCTCATTTTTGAATTAACACATGGCCACTCCCAATGGTTTTTTAGTAGTATTTGAACTCAAAAAAATTCATTCGTTATTTTTGCAAATACATTGCCACGATTAATTTCAAATTTTGAATTTCCCCGTATTTAATGTTTAACTTCTAACAAGAAAATAGTTATAGCAAAGCTTCACTTTTTTGGCAAAGAAGGGAATTGCTTAATATTAACCAGAAGCATTCCAGTGAAAATTATTATTGCTGCAGCAAATAACAATTCACTTATATGTGGTATGCTTTCAGTGGCCAGTGCAAAGATGCCCTGGGTCATTAAAAGTATTTCATTTATAAATACGCCTGAAACAAAAATCAATATTCCAATAGTGACCGTTCTATTAATAACGAGAACTTTTTCAGAGAAGATAAATCCCAATATAAAAATGCTAAACAACCCCAACAACACTAAATGTAGGTATCCAATAACTATCGGACGAAACCCGAAAGCAAGTTGACTTAGTGCAGGGATAGTAGAACCCAACTGCAAAATTAATTTGATTGACATGGAGATTGCAGCAAGTGTCATTAACCAAATACCCGGATTAGAAATTTCTTTTTTGAGTATTGAAATATGGTTACGTATTATTTTGACAAACCAGATCCATCCAACAAATTGCAGCAATGCAGAAATAACCACAATAATGTATATAACTTTAGGTATAGGAAGCCAAAGGGCCGAAAGGAAATACGAAGGAATACAACTTAAAGCAAAAATCCAGAAAATAGTTTTAAACCTTTTTTCTTCTCCATTTAATACAGTAAGTTTAGAAATAAACAGGCCCATACACGCGAATAAAAACCAACCATTGTATTGAAAATGTAAAAAATAGTAAACGGATACTAAATATAACTTTTGATTTATCGCATGGCTGGACATCATATAAGCGAGACAAAATGGGCCAATGGAAGACATGACACTAAAAACTAATGCCGCCTTAAACCATAAATGTGAGTTTCGGTTTACTTTTAATTTATTTAAATCCTTCCAAAGATAAAAGGCGAAAATATAGGAAACAAAAATACACAGTGTAGAAAATAAAATCGAAAAAAAGGAATACCCCTGAATTGCAAAAGATATAAGCATACCGAAGGCAATTATTAGATTTGAAAATATTATCCACGCATACCTTTTAAACAGATCCTCTTGCTTATTTTTATATAAATAGTAAACTAATAAAATCATTATTGCCTGTGTTATCCAGCCGGCAAATGCAAAATGTGAATGTCCGTGCAGCAAATTTTTCTGATCAATAAAAGGAAACGAAAAAGCTATCTTATATCTCAAAGTAACGCCTAATAGCGCAACAATACCTAAATTAACCAACGCAATTTTTAACCACTTTCCAATCGTTGACTCCATAATTTTTTTTTTGCAAAGTTAAGTATTAAAAAAAGCAGAACTGATCTATGTCGTATTTTTTTTAATTTATTTTTATGAATTTTTCAGGAGTAAAAAATAAACAATAAAGTATTTATTAAAATCATGTTAATTGGGGAGGATGAGTAAAAATTGGGTTTAATTTATAAAAAAACGGAAGCATTTTGAATATATAAAACACTCTGGCACATTGTTTTAGTACCAAATACCAAAAGCCGGTTAAGAAAGTAACAAAAAGTGTGAATTATATAATATTTAATAAAAGTTGTGTAACTATCTCACATACATTAATATCCACCTTTGTCCGCTTTCTAAATCAACTAAATTCAAAATTAAAATCAATTTTATGACATTTATCATGAATAGCTATTCTTGAATTTCGTTATTTTGCCATTAGAAATTAAACTTAAATCTAAAACATCATGAAAAAAATAGTCGTACTATCAATCTTAGGATTATTAGGAATTGTGTCTTCGTGCGGAGATGACAAGTCAAATAAGGTAGCAGAAGGAACAGAAGCTACAAAAACTGAAACAACAGAAGCAAGTGAAAACCCAAGTTATGACCCCAAACGTGGTGAAGGGAAATTTGAAGATGTTGAACTTGATGAAAAACTAAATGTTCAGATGGCGGAAGCAGGTTTAAAAACATTTGATGTGAAATGCTCTGCATGTCACAAACTTACCGGTGAAAAATTGGTTGGTCCGGGCTGGGCAGGTGTAACAACACGCAGACATCCGGATTGGATCATGAATTTTATTACAAATCCCGACCCAATGATTGATAAAGATCCTGAGGCACAAGCAATGTTGGAAATATGCCTTGTGCGTATGCCAAATCAAAGTTTGACCGATGAGGAAGCAAGAAACCTATTGGAATTCATGCGCAAAAATGATGGAGTTAATCCATAAATAGTCCTTGGCATATAAATAATAGCAATCAATAATTAAACAAACAAATAAATAAACAATTTTTTATGAAAACGCAATTAGTTAACAGCGCTTCACTACTTTTAATTCTTTCGGTTGGAGGGATGGTTTCCTGTAAACCCAAAAATGTAAGTAATGCGGTAAGTGGTGATGCAGCTTCTAAAGTATATGTTGCTCCCGGAAAGTATGATGAATTTTATAACTTCGTGAGTGGAGGATTTAGCGGACAAATGTCTGTTTATGGTATCCCTTCAGGTCGTTTACTTCGTGTAATGCCTGTTTTTTCTGTTGATCCCGAAAAAGGTTATGGGTATTCAGAAGAAACAAAACCAATGTTAAATACTTCGCATGGTTTTGTGCCTTGGGATGATTTACATCACGTACAGGTTTCTAAAACAAACGGAGAATATGACGGCCGTTGGGTTTTTGGTAATGCCAACAATACGCCTCGTGTTGCCAGAATTGATCTTACAACATTTAGAACAGCTGAAATTATTGAATTACCAAACAGTGGCGGTAATCACTCTTCCCCGTTCATTACAGAAAACACAGAATATGTTGTAGCTGGGACCCGTTTTAGCATACCTCCTGATGATGCTAATGGTGATGTGCCAATTAATACCTATAAAAAGAACTTTAAAGGAACTTTATCCTTCATTAGTGTAGGTAAAGAAGATGGTAAAATGGACATTGCCTTTCAATTACAATGCCCGGGTGTGAACTTCGATCTTAGCCGTGCTGGTAAAGGGGTTTCTCATGGTTGGTTTTTCTTTTCTATGTATAATACAGAACAAGCGAATACTTTGTTGGAAGTAAATGCTTCTCAAAGAGATAAAGATTTTATCATGGCGGTTAACTGGAAAAAGGCGGAAGAGTATATCAAAGCTGGAAAAGGCAGAAAACAAAAAGTTAGATATGCCCATAACACATACAGTGATATAACTCATTCTGCAACATCCGAGATTAAAACAGAAGTAACGGTTCTTGATTTCAAAGAATTTAAGGATCTATTCTATTTCATGCCTTGCCCTAAATCACCACATGGTTGTGATGTAAGTCCTACAGGAGAGTATATTGTTGCAAGTGGTAAATTAGCAGCGTTGATTCCGGTATTCAGCTTTGATAAAATGTTAAAAGCTATTGAAGCAAAAGATTATGCCGGTGATTACGAAGGTATTCCTGTTTTAAAATACGAATCCGTATTACATGGTGAAGTTAAAAAACCTGGCTTAGGACCTCTTCATACCGAATTTGATGATAAAGGAAATGCTTATACTTCTATGTTTGTGTCTTCAGAAATCACTAAATGGAGCATTAAAGACTTAAAAGTACTTGATAAGATCCCTACATTCTATTCAATTGGGCACCTTTGTGTTGCTGGTGGAGATACAAAAACTCCTTATGGAAAATACATGATCGCATATAACAAAATTACAAAAGATCGTTATTTACCTACAGGCCCTGAATTATCTCAAAGTGCACAACTTATTGATATAAGTGGAGATAAAATGCAAATGATCCTTGATTATCCTACTATTGGTGAACCTCATTATGCCCAAATGGTAAAAGCTGATCTTATAAAAGATAAATCAGTGAAAATATTTAAAATAAGTGAGAATAAACATCCATACGTTTCAATGGGAGAAAAAGAAACCAAAATTGTTAGAGAAGGAAATAAAGTTCATGTATATATGACTGCTATTCGTTCTCACCTTACACCTGATAATATTGAAGGTATTAAAGTGGGCGATGAAGTATATTTCCATGTTACCAACCTTGAACAAGATTGGGATGTTCCACATGGCTTTGCAATCAAAGGTGCCAATAACGGTGAATTATTAATAATGCCGGGAGAAACTTGCACATTGAAATGGAATCCAGAAAAAATTGGAATATATCCATTTTATTGCACCGACTTCTGTAGTGCTTTGCATCAGGAGATGACAGGTTACCTTCGTGTATCGCCTGCAGGAAGCAATGTTCCTTTATTATTTAGCACTGGAACAAATTTACCTGAAGCCTCTGCTGCAACTAAATAGTTTATTGCAAAATCAATCCTGATAGGTTAAAAAACCTGTCAGGATTATATAAAGATTTAATCAGCGTGAGTCCTATCCAATTGAACTCACGCTTTTTTTTACACTATTAATTATGAAAAACATACAATTAAACATCAAATTAAGAATAACTCTATTTTTGTGTGGTATCATGTTAGTCTTTGTTTTATTTAATCCCATCTGGAGAATTGAACTGGCCGCGCCACAATATCCCGAAGGATTAATGATAACAATAAATGCAAATGGTTTAGGTGGTGATGTAGCTATAATAAATGGGTTGAACCATTACATTGGTATGAAAACCTTACATAATGAAGATTTCATTGAGTTTAAAATTCTTCCGTACCTGATCGCAATTTTTTCATTATTCTTTATCCTTGTTGCGATAATAGGTAAGAGAAAATTAATGTATGTATTATTTATCTCGTTCCTGCTCTTTGGGACAATTGCAATGATTGATTTCTGGAAATGGGAATATAATTACGGACATAACCTCGATCCGAATGCTGCTATTATTGTTCCGGGAATGGCCTATCAACCACCATTGATAGGATATAAGCAACTACTTAATTTCGGAGCATATTCAATACCTGATATTGGAGGCTGGCTTTTTATTGTTGCCGGTGTACTCCTACTCGTATGTATTATTATTGATCATCGTATAAAAAGTAAAGAAGGAATATTGAACAAGTTAAAATCGATTTTACCAATCGCTCTCCTTATCTTTTCAATTTCAGGATGTTCGATTGAACCGGAGCCAATCAAGAT
The DNA here is from genome assembly GCA_040388455.1 of Bacteroidota bacterium. Lineage (GTDB taxonomy): Bacteria > Bacteroidota > Bacteroidia > 2-12-FULL-35-15 > 2-12-FULL-35-15 > 2-12-FULL-35-15. The sequence continues at coordinate 25,150 of JAZKBX010000100.1, read as the reverse complement.
TGGTAAGGACAACTGCAATTTTTGTAAAATGACCATCAGTGACAATAAATACGGTGCCGAAATCCTGACAAAAAAAGGCAGAGCATTTAAATATGATGATTCGAAATGCCTCTTTTCCGAAATATCGGAGGGTGGTATTAAGATGGATAATATCAAAGATATTTATTTTACAGATTTTTGTAATGGCCACGCACTAATTAAAAGTCAAAACAGTTTTTATTTAAAAAGCGATCAACTTAAAACACCTATGGGGGGTGACATAGCAGCCTTTTCATCCCGGGATAGTTTGAAATTTTACGCCACACAATTGGGTGGAGAGGAAGTTACATGGACTCAACTTATGCCTGTAAAATAATGTTTTTAACATCCAACCTCTTAAAGTTCATTGGGGTATGTGCTTTTGTATTATTTTCGCAGCTGCTTAATGCAACTACTATATATGTTGCAAAGGGGGCTGTATCAAATACAATTCAAAAAGCAGTTAATATCGCCAATGCTTCCGACACAATCCTTGTTTCATCAGGAATTTATTTTGAAAAAAATATTATTATTGATAAACCATTAACCCTTATTGGTCAAAACCGCCCTGTACTGGATGGGGAAGGTAAATATGAGATCATATCCATCAAAGCTAACCATGTTCAAATCATGGGATTCAAATTGCAACACAGCGGCTATGGAACACTTGATGATGTTGCCGCAATAAAAGTCTATGAATCGGAATACGTAACCATATCTGACAACATTATAGACGATACATTTTTTGGAATATACCTCCAGTCCGGAAAAAACTGCATTATTAAAAACAATCAAATAACCTCGTATGGCAAAGAGGAACAACAAATCGGAAATGGTATTCATTGCTGGAAATGCGAAAATTTACAGATTATTGGAAACAAGATAACAGGTCATAGAGATGGTATTTATTTTGAGTTTGTAACCCATTCTGTGATCTGGAGAAATATTTCTAAAAAAAACATCCGTTATGGGCTCCATTTTATGTTTTCGAACGATGACGCCTATATAAGCAATGTATTCAGCGAAAATGGTGCAGGAGTATCCGTTATGTTCACTCATCGTGTAAAAATGTTCAATAATGTTTTTTCTAATAACTGGGGTGATGCAGCTTACGGGCTATTGTTAAAAGAAATATCTGACAGCTATATTAATGGAAATAAATTTCTTGAAAACACAAGTGGTATCTACATGGAAGGAGTGAACAACACTCCTGTGCAAAAAAACACCTTTTCACGAAACGGTTGGGCAATCAAAATTCAGGCAAGTTGCATGAATGTAAGTCTTAATTTTAATAATTTTTTAGGAAATACTTTTGATATTGGAACCAATGGTTTCCTTGTATTAAATTCTTTTAATTACAACTATTGGGACAAATATGAAGGGTATGATATTAACAGGAATAAAATCGGAGATATTGCTTACCGTCCTATCAGTATGTTTTCAATGATCATTGAACAAAATCCTCAAGCCATGATTCTTTTCCGAAGTATTATGGTTTCTTTATTAGATAAAACTGAAAAAATAATACCATCTTTAACCCCTGAAAATCTTAAAGATGATTTCCCTTTAATGAGGGCAATTGATTTGTGATTCTTTCAATTAAAAAAAACACTTAGAAACATTTAAATAACATAAAAAACAATCTTTAAAACAATGCCTTCTCTATGTTTTCTGAATTTATCGGGACATTATAAATTAATATAGCAATAACTATGAATCATGTGGTTAAATATAATTTACCACAAGAAACATTATAGAACCAATGATCACAATAAATAACATCTCAAAACATTTTGGTAAACTTAAAGCCCTTGATCAGCTGAATCTTCAGTTTAACAGTGGAGAATGTATTGCACTAATTGGTCCTAATGGTAGCGGAAAAACAACGCTGATCAAAAGTATCCTGGGCATGGTTGTGCCTGATGCAGGATCGATTTTATTTAACAAAATCAGTATCTCAAAAAACTGGAAATATCGTTCTCAAATTGGTTACATGCCGCAGATAGGACGTTACCCCGATAACATGACCATTGGACAAGTTATTAATATGATGAAGGATATTCGGAAATCCGAAAAAAATGTGCTTGATGAAGAGTTGGTTGAAAAATTTGCGCTGCACGATATTATGAATAAACGGATGAGAACATTATCCGGGGGAACAAGACAAAAAGTGAGTGCTTCCTTAGCTTTTTTATTTAATGCTGATGTACTTATTCTTGACGAACCAACAGCAGGTCTGGATCCGGTATCGTCCGAAATATTAAAAGAAAAAATAGTAAAAGAAAAAACAAAGGGTAAATTAATAATTATCACCTCCCATGTATTAAGTGAATTGGACGATCTGATCACTCAAATTGTATATATGCAGGATGGAAAATTAAAATTTCAAAAGGAAATTAATTTGCTCAAAAAAGAAACAGGTGAAGAAAAGCTTTCAAAAGCTATTGCTAAAATAATGCTTCAAAATCAATTATGAGAAAAGTTGTAAAATATGTGATCCTGGATATATTGCGTAGCAAGATCATAATCGCATACACGATATTGTTATTTTTAATTTCCTTTAGCGTATTCAGTCTTGAGGATAATACAGCAAAAGGATTATTAAGTTTGTTAAACCTGGAACTGTTTATTGTTCCTTTAGTTTCCATTATTTTTTCCACCATCTATATTTATAACAGCTCTGAATTTATTGAATTACTGGTAAGTCAGCCATTACAAAGAAAAAGTATATGGTTAAGCTTGTTTTCAGGCTTATCTACTTCCCTGGTTGTTTCATTTTTAATTGGCTCCGGGTTACCGATCCTTTACTTCGAACCATCTCCAACGGGTATAATTATGATTCTTATAGGCTGTATGCTTTCAATTATATTTGTCGCTATTGCTTTATTAGCTTCTGTATTAACCAGAGATAAAGCCAAAGGTATGGGAATGGCTATTTTTCTCTGGTTATATTTTGCAATAATTTTTGATGGACTGGTACTTTTTCTTCTGTTTCAATTTGCTGATTATCCTCTCGAAAAACCAATGATGGCACTTAGCGCATTTAACCCGATCGATCTCAGTAGAATAATCATATTATTAAGATTGGATGTCTCTGCCCTCATGGGGTATACCGGTGCTATATTTAAAGATTTCTTTGGAACCACCACCGGATTTATAGCTGCACTCCTCGCGCTTGGGCTATGGATCGCTATACCACTCTACTTTTCCTTAAGAATATTTCACAAAAAAGATCTTTAAAAAATATTTTTTTACGATTTTGAATTAATATAGGAGAGAAAAAAAATAACTTCAAATATTTTCCCATCTACAAATTAGTTCAAACTTATATTTATAATACTTATAACTAAAGTTTCTTTTGATCGAAATTCATTAATAGTTTAGCTTTTGATCGCACCTATTAAGAGAATGCAATCATTATTACTACTATTGTTTATACTATGCTTGATTGATTTAGGCAAAATAAAAAAGTCTCCATTTTTACCAATATAATGATTATCATCAATAGTTATTTCAGGTATCCCTTCCAAAACATAAATAAACTCTGTTTTATCTGGGTGATTATGAAATGGGTAAGCGGAACCTGGTTCAACCTTAACAAGTTTCAATCCTCCGTTTTGAAGTTCAATAAGTTCTTTTGACAAGAAACCTTTTATTTTCGTGAATTCCCATTTTAATAAATTGGGGTTAGTAATGTTTTCCATTTTATACTTTCCTTTATTTGAATATGTATCTTATGTTAGCAGGCAAATGCATCATCCTGAGAACCTATTATAGCTATGGCATAGGTTTTGAAATTATTAATATATGAGGCTGTCTTCATTCATATTTAAGAAATTACTCTTTATCACTCATTTTTTTTATTTTTCAAAATTTAATTATGAAGACATCCAAAAATTACTATCAATGTCGAATATAAAAATTAAAATAAAAATATCGCAACTCTTTTTTAGCTTATATACCTAACTATTTTGATTCAAATATTGAAAACAAAAAACCCTGAATAAATTCAGGGCTCTAAGGGACACTACACAAACAAAAAAAATCTATTACTTTGGAAGCAAAACTGCGTCCACCACATGAATTACTCCGTTACTGGTTGGAATTGAAGCTACAACAGTTGCAGTACCATTCACCATAACTTTCCCATCTTTCTTCGAGATTGTTACATTTCCACCATTCACCATTCCGATGTTCTGTCCATCCTGCATCAGATCCGTATTCATTACACCAACAATAACATGATACTGTAAAATATCCTGTAAAGCTTCTAACTTTTCAGGTTTTAACAAACCCTCAACAGTACCGGCTGGAAGTTTATTGAAGGCATCATTGGTTGGAGCAAAAACTGTAAAAGGCCCTGCATTACTTAAAACATCTACCAACTCAGCCGCCACTACTGCAGCAACTAAAGTTGTATGGTCTTTACTTCCAGATGCGACCTGTACAATATTTTTAGCTGATTCATTATCCTGAACAGCTGACTGCCCTGCCGTAACATTGGCTTCCGCGGTTTCGTTTGGAGCAACTGTTTCCTCTGTGGTTTCCGAGTTACATGATAAGAGTCCTGTTAAGCCACATGCGATAATAAAATAGTTTAAGTTTTTCATAATATTTGGGTTTGTTAGGTTAATTAATTTATAATGTAACTAGTACCATTTTTAAAAATTTGAGTTTTCAATCATTTATATAAAGTGAACTTTTTTCCGCTTTGCATTCCTACTAAATTGATCGTGGTTTTTATGATGATTAATTTTCTACAAAGAACAGAAATTGCAAAGTAAAATAATATGATATTTGTCAGTTATTAGAAATAAAAAATATTTTTTTTATTTCTATAATTTCATTTTTAAACAACCCAAAACCATAATCAAAATAGGTACTCCATCCTTATTCATATTTGATTCGATTCCCCCATAATACCATTAATAAATTTTCATAAATGAACATATAATAATAATAATCTACCCCCTTCTCCTCTTATATAAACAAAACTATTTGTTTCCTATAGCCGCCCCAAGGCGAATTTCCCGGCTGGAGTCATAAAATCGGAAGTCCAAACTGGTTCCCAGACTAACTCAATATTTAATTTTTCCTTAGGGAATTTCCCAGCTAAAGTGGTTTGAATATCATCCATTATTATATCGGCCATCGGGCAGCCTTTTGTTGAAAGCGTTACATCAACTTCTATTCCTTTATCCACACTATATTCAATTTTATAAACGAGGCCCAGATCGATAATATTAACCCCTAGCTCGGGATCAATAACTGTTTTAAGAGCGTCATATATTTCAACCCCAATATTTTCTGACTCAAGTATATTTTCCATGATATTTATTTGTTTATTTAAAATTGTGCATTACTATCTTTAAAACATTTATAGTGTATAAAACTGCTGTAGCAAGAAGAAGTACCCCACCTGTTTTTATCACCACAGATACCGAAAGAAGTATCCCTACGATTAATGTAGGCAAGGCCACCAAATAAACCACATATTGTGCCTTCACAAGCGTTTGTGAATACAGGTCTTTAGGAAGCATCGTTTTTTGACGGCCGGCAACTTTACTATACCTGTGCATCCATATTATAAAAGGCAATGTTTTGAATGTCTGCCCTAATATCAGAGAAGTGATAAATCCAAAGAAAATGGTTGCTCCGTAAACAAGATAAATCTGCAACATGAATCTATCATTAAAAGAAGGCTTAAAACTCAAAATAATACCGATAAGGATGGGAAGCAAAAAAAATAGAAATGCCATAAACGAATGTTTAAGTCCTATATCCAATTGTTTTCGAACCCTTTTTTTGTATGCTTCATAAAGAAATGAAATAAAAAATAAAATTCCGGATGCCATAAGCAGTGCGTAGACATGTAAAAAAGCTTTTTCATCACGAAAGAAAAGATCTGCTGAAAACCCAATTAATCCAATATTAACAAGATAGTAGGCATAGTTAAGTTTTTTAGCGTTCAGGTTGTGCGATAATAAAAACATTGGAATAAGTTTTGATCCCACACCCATGATAAGCAAAACGAACCACCCGGCAATGCCAAGGTGAGCATGGATCTTTAGAAACAACAAATGCGATTTGTTTAATAAAGGATACGTAAAGTTAAATGCCATGAGTGTGCCTAATAATCCGGTAAGGAGAAGCCATACAGCCGAAGTAACAATAAAATCAGCTTCCGTAGTCCATTTCGGAGCTTTGTTGGCGGTCATAACAACATTAATAACCAAAAGCGAAAATGATAACAAAAGCAAGATGGCAGCTACCTGAATGTGTATGCCTATATAAAAATTCCAAAAAGCCCAGGCAAGACAAACTACACCGGCAGTAAAAGTGACAAAAGTTATTTTCGCCAGTGTTTCGTTATAAAGAGGTGTTTCGAGAATAACAGGAAGTAATTGATACAAAGCACCAAAAATAATCATGGTTCCCCATCCTAATGCTGCAATATGTGTGATCGCTAATAGTTTAGGATGGAAATAATGTCCGATAAAAGCATCTGATGAAAAGAGAATAAAAAAACAAAGGACTACAAAAAAAAATGCTCCACAAATATAATGTGGGATAACCACACTTGCGGAAGGCCCTTTTTGAGTCAGTGCGTTTTGCATTTCATCTGAAAATTAAAAGCTTTACATCACCCGGCCCATCTTCCCGAATAATCCATGAGAACTTATTTTCTTCGAGCTCTGGCAAAAGAAATTGTGGGATCTTTTTATGCTGAACAAATAACGAATGTCCTTCTTGTAGTGTATTAAGTTTCTGCAAAATAGTAACCATTGGTAGTGGCATTTCAAGGTACCTAACATCAATGGTTTCCATTTTCCCAATATACTTGTTCAGTATTTCTGCAAATTCATTATTTGCAGAATTAGTGAGTAGAACACTATCTATTTTATCATTTTTTTTATCTGTTGTATTTTTAAAATACGTATGAAAAATATCTATTTGAAATTCTTCTGTATAATATTCAAACCCCTTTCTTTTCAAAACGTTAATAAGAGGAAGTGGCTCAAAAGTATTTATGATAAGCAGAAAATTATCTTGCGATAAGGAAGGCAAAGTATCCATGATACCTTGAAAAGGGTCTTTTCCTGATGCCAGATCTGCACGCACATCAAGTGTAATGATATTGCCACTATTTATTTTCTGCATGAAAGCAGGGCGTTGCCTATCAGTTATAGGGCTATTTATTATCGGAACAGTGTCCGGTGCAAGTGAAAACCCAAGAGGAATTAATTTACTAAAAAAATCATTCACGGTACACCCGCCTATTTTAGCAGCATCTGCAATAGTTACTCTAGAGGCAAGTATTTTCCTTAATATAGGATTGCGTAATTTTTCAAAATGTTTATTAATTGTTATGATGGCATCAATACTGGCTGGATTAGCCTTGATGAGTTCAGAAATTTTGGTTGTAGCGGAGATGTTCATTGCCTAAATGATTAATAATACCATAAGATCCAATAGGTGAAAAAACAAAGTAGAACGCTGATAACGCTGACAATTATTATGATGTAGATAAATCATATTTGATCAAAAAACAACCTGCGTCATCTGCGTTCTATAATGGTAACCGGCAAAATAAATTTGCCAGAATTTTATTCAAATAAATCATTTTCCAGCGCAATTGCCTTTGGAAAAAGAATGTTGTTTTCAAGATGTATGTGTTGGTGAAGGTCATCTTCAAACTCCTTCAGTTTCGCATATGATAAACGAAAAGTTGTACAAGCATCTGCAGGAGGTGTATAACCGTACGATAACGTATTGATCTTCTCCATAACGTTTCCAACCTCTTCGTGTTCCGCTTCCATCATATTTATAGGATTCGTAATTGATCCGAAATGAGGAGGTTCAACCATAGTTCCGCTTTTTTGAGCAGCCGCTAATTTTTTAATGTAAGGGAAAAGCACATTTTCTTCTTTCACCATGTGGCGCAGAAGTTCATCAGCTACTTTTACAAAGTTATTTGCTATTTCTATAGCTTCAGGATGTCTTTCTCCATGAACCTTTGCCACTTTTTGTGTATACTCCTGAATCACGGGAATTGCCTGTGTTACATATTTATGATGCGTATTCAAAATATAATCAGCAAGAAAATCCAGATCCCAGGTATTATAATCCTGTGAAGGAGCCGAAGGTATTTCTTCAATTGCTTTCAACTCTTTTTCTATCTGCACCACATCAAGCCCTTTTTCCTTGCATGCTTTAGTCAATGTTTTTTTTCCTCCACAACAAAAATCTAAACCGAATTTTTTAAACACTTCAGCTCTCCGAAAGTCTTTTGTAACTAATTCGCCAATTGTTGATTCCTTTTCTCCTTCCTTTAATTTGCTAATTTGCACTTTCCACCATTCAGGGCCTTCTTCCTGATATTGCCATGTGAATACATTTCCTCTTTCGGCCAGTAGCTGATAATAAAGCGGCTTAGGATCATGATCATTGTGAATAATAAATGCATCACCTTTTTCAAGCTCATCAAATTTTTGAAAAATAGTAGGATGTTTTAACCGAGGCTCTAGCACGGTAACATCAAGAATGTTTAGCGTTTCCATATAGTTTATTTAGATTAATTAAAAAGAATGAATAATGACATACAAATTCAAATACAAAGGTGAAGGAATATATCAAGTAATTATATGATGTATGTCATAGTTTCAAAAAAAAGACAAAAAAGAAAATCACACATTAATTTTGAATAAAAATGAATCACAGGCAAACAACAAGACATTTTTTTTCAATGCATAAACAATGATACCCATCATAAAATATTGGTAAAAACAAGAATATTTTTGTCAAATAAATTTAAATAAAAATGGTTATTCTTTTCGGAGTATTTTGGTTGATCGCCTCAATTGCAATGGGTTTGCTAATTCAAGGTGATATTTTAAAAAGTAAAAGATTCTATAAAATTGGGCTTACCCTAATTATCCTATCATTTATTGGCGGGCTTAGTATGCTGGCGGCAGTTGTAGTTAGTATTTAAAATCGACCTTTGAATTTTATTACTCTCCCTGCACCCAAACAATTAATATAAAACACCTCTCAACTTGTAATTGAGAGGTGTTCATTATATATGTTCATCAAACAATTACGGGATTAACAAACAGTCCATGGGGTAAGAAGTTTCTCAAAATCATTTTGCAATGCTTCACCCATATCTTTCGCATACCAAAGGTGCAGGCTTCGCACAAAATCATCATGAGAACTTTCAGGAAATTGCGCTTTATATTCTTTCACCATTTCCTGAATTTTAGCAGGTCGTGGACCCCAGGTTCCCAATTCTTCTTTCGTTTCTGAATCAATGAAAATAACTTTCGGGATAGATCTTGAGCCATTTGTAAGGTAAGCGTCCATTATTTCGATGTTCTCATCACGGAATATAATTTTTAATTCAATATTAGAAGTAAAATCAGCAATTTTAGCAATCATGGGAATATTCTGAGCTCCATCTCCACACCATGATTCCGCAATAACAATGAACGTTATTTTTTTGTTAATGTTTTGAATTGTTTTCTTTAATGAATCACTGAGCTCTATCTGTTTATCAATCCGCCTCATACGATGTGCATTTAACTTCGTAGCTTCAATTCGCTCAAAAAGCTGATCCTCGCCACTTGTGCTTCGCCCCTGAGCAAACCCCGTAATCAGGTTCCTGTAATCAACATACGAATATGCATTTTTTATTTCCGGAAAATTTATCAATAAATCCATAGCAATTTTTTTTTTCAAAATTCGAATATAAGGTTCAACAATTATATGACATGGATCATAGTCTTAAAAAGTACCATCCCCATTAAATTATATTCTATACTAAAACGTTTCACAATCTTTACATAAATCAATTTCATGTTTTTTATTATCAATAAATTTCTTCAGCATTTCTAATCGTTGAGGTTTATTATAAATTGAAAACAGGTCTTCTTTAGTTATATTTCCAATTACACCCTTTGAATTTAAATCGGCACAACAAACTGTAATATCGCCATTAGGCAATAATACCAATTGATGCATCAACAAGCTACATCCTACCTTGTAACTAGTGTTGTTTTTATTTTTAAGTTCTTTAATATCTACTTCACCTGCCCAATTATGTGCATAACGAAGCTCATATCCATCAACCATGTTTAATAATTCCTGAAATTCCTTGCTCATCCATTTCGTGTTCAATTTATTGTGATACTCAACTAAAGTGATAATACCTGTTGGTATAGGCTTAGCACTTTTTTTATTCAATTCGCAGAATGTTTTAATGTTTTCAATAAACAGATTCCACTCAGCACGCTCTCTCATCTCTTCAAATTTTTCTTTGTTTCCCCCATCCATACTAAAACGGATATTATCAATAACAGTTGAAGCGATTAGCAATTTCGATTTCTTTTCATCCAGTATGGTTGCATTTGTTAATAAGGCAATTTGAGGAAAGAAAATATTTTTTTTCTGAGCCTCAAATTTAAATTGCTTAATAATATCAAGCATTTCAATTAATTTAGGATGAAGCAAAACTTCACCTGCATTATACAGATGAATGGTTTTAACACTCCGAAAACGACTGTCACTTAAAAAATTTTCAAAGAACCGCTTCAAAACATCCGCACTCATTCTTATTTTGGGCTTCTCATGATCGAGTGAACACAATTTGCAACGCAGATTGCAATAACTAACAAATTCAATATTGATTTCTGTGATGGAACTTCTATTTCTGATCAGCTTGAATTTATAAAACAACAAATAATCCAGGATAAACGAGGTGCCTTGTATAAATTTAATCACAGGCTTAACAAAGGTATCCTTGCCGATACGCTGCACAACAAAGTTTTTGAATTTAAATGAATTTAACTCTATACCAAACATATTAAAATATAATTTAATGATGAGAACACTGTTTATTATAACAAGAAGAGAAAAACAATACTTGCTGCTAAAGAAGCTCAATAGGAAGGCTAATTCTATATAGCCTCGCATTACAAATTTCGACTAACCTTCCAAAACAAAAAATGATATATGTCATAATTCATGCGCTCAAAACAAAAAGAAACTGATCCTTTTTAGCGGATAGCGGTTTTGCAATTTCGGTTTATTAGAAACTAAATAGAATTAAAAAAGCAGACAAACGAAGATATATTTGACCCAACATTCGAAGTGCGCTATTAAATGGAGTGTATTGATGGGCTTTCTTTACCTAAAACTTCAGTCGCTTCCATTACGATCATCTTCACATTCTCATCATAATTTGCAACTAATTGCTTTAAGGCATTAAGCCTGTTTTTGTCGATCATCATAAAAATAATATCCTTACGTTCAGTTGCACTTAAGTTGTCACCTTTAACTAAAGTTCCGGAAACCCCTATGGTTTTGGAAATTATCCGACTGAGTTCATTCAGATTTTTGGAAGCGGAAATGTGAACAATTTTTTGATTCTGTGCACCTATTAAAACCGCATCTATTAGACGCGAAGCAACATAAATACTCACCAGGCTCCAGAGCGCCAACTCCATACTGTTAAAAACAAGGCCGGCAGAGGCGACTACAAGAGCATCTAATATTAATACCACTGAACTCGTTTTAACATCGGTTTTTGATGCAACAATTTTTGCAAGTATTGTCCCCCCACCTGCGGAAGCGCCTCCTTTAAATATCAAACCAAGACCAATACCAACAGTAACGCCACCATATAAAGTTGCTAAAAGAGGATTATTGCTAAGGTTTGGCATTTGTATAATTTCGGCCAAAGTATCCACAAAAATCACAATAGAAAAAATACAAACTATCGTCTTAACAGCAAATTTTTTACCCAAATATTTTAAACTGACCAGAAGTAATGGAATATTAATTAATGCCATTAAAACACCAATTGGTAATTTAAAAACATGATGCAAAACTATTGCTAATCCAGCTGTTCCTCCGGTTGCAATATTATTAGGAGATAGGAACCCGACAACGCCTAATGCTAAAACTAAACTACCGACAAGAATAAAACAATAATTCAAAATCTCCGTTTTGAAATATTTCATACGTATATAAATTAAAAAAGATTTTTTAAAAATCAACAATGAGGTTGATATTTAGTATTGAGCAGGAATCGAAAAACGATTGTAGCTTTGCAAAATAGAATGCTGATAAACAATACTGTTTTCAGAATTAGAGATCACTTATTAGTCGCTAAGATTCGCAATTTTTATAAGCTCTGTATTATTTAAAATTTTTATTTTTTTTCCTATCAGATCTATGGTCTTATTCTTACACAGATCAGATAATGTTCTTATTGCTGTTTCAGTTGTTGTACCTGCAATATTTCCAATACTTTCCCGCGTAAGAACAGTGTTAATGGTTGCGTTATCAGATTCTAATCCAAAAAACTCTTTTAACATAAGTAATGTTTCAGCAATGCGTTCCTTGACTTGCTTTTGCACCATATTCATCGCTTTTTGTTCGGCTGATTTTAAATCTGCAGAAAGCAGTTTTAGGATCTGCATTGAAAGTAGTGGGTTAGAAACAATTAGATTTTGGTAATCTTTTTTGGGAAAGAAACAGATCACCGAATCCTCCAGTGCAGTTGCGGAAGCATGATAATAATCATCACTCAACAGCGCGCGATAACCTATAACATTGGCCTTTTTGGCCAGACGTAAAATTTGATCCTTGCCATCGTGTCCTAATTTATGAATTTTTACTTTTCCTGAATATATACAATACAATCCATGAGGGTGGTTACCTTCATAAAAAACCGTTTGACCCTTTTTATAAAAAATATGGGATTTAGTATCTGAGAGATCAGCCAATTCTATTTTATTTAAAACACAAAATATAGAATTATTGGCAGAGTCACATTTATCACATGACGGAACTTCTTTTTGTTTATTTGTTGGAATTAACATGGATAGAACGTTTAGATACACAAAAATGTATCTATTAATCATAATAAAATATGATGTAGATCATATTTTAAAAACAATCAATAATTTTAATAAATGGCAGGTATCTCAGTGAACGATATATAAAATTGATATAAAACCTTTTTAATAACGTTTTGCTTTTGTTTTTATTTCACTTACTTAACGGAGATCGGAGACTCCCAAATTGTTTTTTTCCCAAACCCAAGGGTGTTGTCAGTCATCTTTACAAACAGAAGTTCTATTGCCCATAGATCGCCCCCCATTGCCAGCGCAAACGGGTATTTACCGTAATACTTTTTTTTCGCTTGCACAAGCAAGTCGCCTTCTGGCACTTTAAATTTCCCGGAAAACTGGATCCCTCTTATCGTTCCGATTTTATCAACATCAGGCAAAATGGTCCCTGCTACCTTATCATTAATAAGTGCGTTGACGATATGCATAGTATTTTTGTCCGATTTAAAAACAATAAAATTGCCTTCGCTTACGTAACAATAAAAACAACTGGCACAATGGGGGATGTTATCAACAGCAGTGCAGAAGCTTAAATTTTTTTGGCCATCCAAAAAAAACTGAATCTTTTCATCCATTTTCTTATTGTAATTTTATTATTTGTATCACTCTTGTCGGGCAATTACGTAGTGCCTGCATATTTTCAAGCAGCTCATCATCTCCAACTATTACGGAATGAACATTTTTATTTTTAACTGCTCCGATCAAAACACTCTTCCCGTCTTTCCTTGATATTCTCCACCTTGCATGTGCAGCCTCCACACAAGCATTGCAGCCAATACATTTATCGCGCAGTTGAATAATCCGTATCATTCCGCATCTATTACTTTATACAACTTGTCGGATGGACGAATTTTTTCATTCAATGGAAAAGAAAAAATATCTCCCTTGCTCACTGAATCAACTGAGGAGTCCTGAACACGAAGCTCTGTGACTTTACCCTGAATTATTCCAGTAGTGGGTCCGATCACCATAATAGTGCTTCCCACTGACAATTGGTTGGATTCAAGTTTAAACTCAGCCACATTTTTTTCACTAAAATATTTAAGTCCTTTACCAATATATATTTTCTTTTTTGTTGCTTTTGAACCATATTCATCGGACCATTCCCCCATTTTTTTTCCTAAATAATAGCCATCCCAAAATCCTCTGTTAAAAACAGTTGAGAGTCTTACTTTCCACTCATCCACCTTGTCTTTAGTATATGTTTTTTCATAATACGCATTTATCGCCTCACGATAACATTTAGTGGCAGTGTATACATAGTCAGCGGAGCGGCCCCTCCCCTCTATTTTCAGAATATGAATACCCGATTCAATTATTTTATCCATAAAATCAATAGTGCACAGATCTTTAGATGACATGATGTATTCATTATCGATCTCAAATTCTATTTCTTCTTCTTCTTTATCCTTAACAATGTAACTTCTCCTGCAATTTTGAATGCAGGCCCCTCTGTTTGCAGATGCATTGTGGGTATGTAAACTCAAATAACATTTCCCTGAAACAGCCATGCATAAAGCGCCATGAACAAACACTTCAATCTTTATCAACTCTCCTGATGGGCCTTTTATGGCCGAGCGTTTTATCTGTTTTACTACATCGCCAACCTGACGTAAACTCAGCTCCCTGGCCAGCACAATGGTATCAGCAAATAAGGAGAAAAATTCAACACTTTCAATATTGCTTACATTGGCCTGAGTGGAAATATGAACCGGCATTCTAATTTTTTTTGCATAATTTAAAACTGCCTGATCACAAGCAATGATAGCATCAATTTTGTTTTCTTTTGCTGCTTCAATAATCTTTTTCATTAAAGAAACATCATGATCATAAATAATTGTATTGATCGTGAGGTATGTTTTGACTTCTTTTTGCGAACATATTTTATATATTTCACTTAAGTCGTTTATTGTGAAATTATTACTGGATCGGGATCGCATATTTAATTGCTCGATCCCGAAATACACTGCGTCAGCTCCGCCCTGAATGGCCGCTCTTAAAGATTCAAATGATCCTGCCGGAGATAACAACTTTACCTGATTCATATTTTGTTTTTAACTATGCAATGTTGCCTTTATAATTCGGGATTAAAATGATTAAAATCATCTTTTTCATATTTTTTTTGAAATTGGTATTGCTTCGGAGTGGTGAAGGAAAGGGAATCAGAGGATTTCTCTAAAATGAATACCCCCGAAACAAAGCCTCGAGGTATCGGGTTACTTGAATAATAAAGCTGTCACAGATTTCACAAATTGTCACAAATTAATCTGTGGAATCTGTGGCAAAAAAGAAAACGATAACGTGCCCCCCGAAGCAGAGCCTCGGGAATTCTTTAGATTAAAACTAAAACCCGCATCAACAAAACCTGCATTTTGAAGATCCGCAAAATTTTGCAAAAAAAACAGAGGCGATTATTCATCACCTCTGTCAAGTTTCAGGATAGTTTAGGGTCTTTTAAAACGTTTATTCTATCCAATCTTTTTCTTGATTAAAACAACTCCTTGATCAAAAACAGTTTTTATACTGTTGTTCGGATTTTAGTTTTGCACCTTTTAAAATGCTTATTTCTATTACCTATTTGATCGGACACAATCTCAATTAAGATATAACAAAATTACTAAGGAAATGAAGGAAATCAAATGATCTGGAACAATATAAAATTTGATTCTAATTACTTCTTATCCTTTTTATTTAGTAGATAACAATTTAAAAAACTGATCCAACTGCGGCAAAATAATAATTCTTGTTCTGCGGTTAAGTGCTCTGCCTTCCTCGGTATCGTTAGAAGCAACAGGCACATACTCACTATGTCCCGAAGCTGTCATTCTGGAGGGATTCATGTTATATTCTTTCTGAAGGATCCTAACTACAGAAGTAGCCCTTTTTACACTCAGGTCCCAATTGTCCATCATACAAGCATTTTGAATAGGAACTGAATCAGTATGCCCTTCCACTAAAAACTCAATTTCGGGATAGGAATTCAACACCGTGGCCACTTTACCCAATATTACTTTTGCCTTTTCTGTTACAGCAAATTTACCGGTATTGAATAACATTTTGTCCGAAATATCAATATAGACAACACCTTTCTCCACTTTGATATTGATATCCTTATCATTTACATCACTTAAATTGCTTTTCAAATTCATCACCAATCGCATGTTAAGAGAATCTTTTCTTGAAATAGCTGATTGAAGATCCCGTATATAGGAATCCTTTTGAGAGATATTTTCCAACGATTGTTTTACACTTTCTGCTTGCTTTGACGACAATACCGACATATCCTGTAACGCACTTAATACCTCTGTACTATTCTTTTTCAAATAGTCTACCTGTGCCGTAAGCAACATTTTTTGATTCGTCAGATCAGTGTTTAATGCCTGAGCATTTTTTAGCTGATCATTACAATTACTATTATTGGCCTGAACTTTTTTATATTCAGTATCAAGCGAATAATATTTCTTTTTTGTTACACATGAAAACAATACCAACAGTGGAAGAGACAGTAATAAAATTTTATAATTTTTCATTTTTATAGTATAAGAAATATAATTAATTTGTTTTTACAATGGAGCTGAAAACAGATTTCAATTCCAATTATTTTTTCATAATGACCGAATCTTTTTTGATCATCATTTTACCTGGCATACAATAGGATTTATCCTTCATCATCCTATTCATCCCCATTCCTGAAGGGCAACAATCATCGTTTTCCATCATCTTCATTTCACTACAGCACATTGCTTTCCTTCTACATTCATAATTCCCATCACACATGTTATCATACTTCATGTGCATATACTTTTGCTTTTTCATTTTATTTCCATGATGTCCATAACCACGGTCTCCCATATTGTGATAATAAGCACCAACCATATAAATTTTCTTCATCATGAAAAAAGCACTGCCCGCAAATAAATTTAAAAAGCCGACTATGATAATAAAAAGAGAAACAATTTTAAAGAACTGATTAAGTCCCTCCTTAATAGTTTTTGCGTATAAAAACATTCCGGCAACTATTGTAAGTAATGAAAGAGATGAGGCGACTAGTATCATTTGGTTGAATTTTTAGATTTACAATTTTTTTTTCGACAAATGTAAAATAGCCACAATTAAAAAGAAATAATAACCATCAAGCGGAACAGTGATTTACATCAAAAAAAAACACAAAGCGGTATTATCAGAAAAGAAGAATTAACTTATTCGACTTTAAACTCAACATTCTCAACAACTTCAACAGTACACTCCTATCAAAACCAGGCAAAAAAACAAACAGCAAAATCAACATTTTTTCAAATGTTAATGATGATTACAATCAACATTATTGTTGGATAAAATCATTCTAATTTAATGATCTGAAATTTAATTTTGCATACCAATTTTCAAACTTATTTTTAATCTAAAAAATTTAATATGACAACATTAACAAAAAGTAAAAAACCACTCTCTGTAAGCAGATCGAGTGATGTATGTGAACCAAATTCTTTTTTCAGAACAGGCATTTTTGATATGGATAATAACCTTCTTGAGGTTCCACTTGTTATTCCCGAAGCAAATATTATAGAAAACGACAAGGATTATACAGTAGAATTGGCAGCTCCGGGCCTTGAGAAAAAAGATTTTAAAATAGAAGTAGACAATGGTGTTCTTATTATAAGCGCTGAAAAAGAAGAAGAAAAAGAAGAAGAAAAAGCAAATTTCAAAAGGAGGGAATTTTCCTACAATTCTCTATATCGTTCGTTCACCCTTCCCGAAAATTCTAATCCCGAAAAGATCGATGCGAAATATGAAAATGGATTACTTCGCCTTTCAATCCCAAAAATGAATGAAAGTAAATCAGCATCAAAAAAACAGATCCGGATCGCTTAAAAAAAATCATTAAACTTTATATAAGTTAAAATACATTATAATGTTTACAACGAAATTGAGAGTTTAAATGCTTACATACAATTTTCTCGATAAGCTCGAAATGGCTGCGCGTGTTGGTTATTTCGAGCTTATCGAGAAAGTGCGACTGGTTACTTTAATGAATTAACTTGTATAAAGTCTATTATATAAACCGAATTATAATTTAACAACAATTAAAAAAAATTAAAAAAATGAAAACAGATTCAGAAATTCAAAAAGATGTAATGGAAGAACTTAAATGGGAACCCATGTTAAATATCAGTGAAATAGGTGTGGCTGTAAAGAATGGGATTGTAACGCTTTCCGGAACAGTAGGAACGTATTCAAAAAAATTAGCTGCAGAAAGTGCTGCAAAAAGGATTTCAGGAGTAAAAGCGGTTGCAATGGATATAGATGTTACGATAGCAAAATCGGGCAAAAGAAACGATACAGAAATTGCGCTGGCTGCTGTAAATGCACTTAAATGGAACACACAACTTTCATCTGAGAAAATTAAAGTGATGGTTGAAGATGGTTGGGTAACTCTGGAAGGGACATTGGAATGGGAATTTCAGAGAATTGCGGCTCGAAATGCAGTAAAATACCTTATTGGTGTGAAAGGGATCACCAATAAGATCACCATCAGTCCGAAAACTAAAATAATTGATATTAAACAAAAGATCAAAGCAGCATTCCAAAGAAGCGCAACAATTGAAGCAGATAAAATTAACATTGAAACCAAAGGCGATAAAGTGATCCTTACCGGAACCGTACGTTCCTACTCAGAAAAAATGGACGCAGAAGAAGCAGCTTGCGCAGCACCTGGTATCAGACAGGTCGACAATCAACTTGAACTTGAATCAGAGGTTTTAATTTATTAAATAGGATAGTGTACAGCCCAAAATATAATTCAAGAACAACACATTTTAAAATAAAAAAAGGTAGCCTTTCGGCTACCCTTTTTTATTTCAATTATCAACATCACTTAATAATTGTCACTGGATCTTTTTCAGGTGCTATTTAACAGAAACTTCTCTAACACTATCTCTGACATTCTCAGCCATTTCCATGTGCTGTTTTAATGTCGGGATCTTTTTAGAAGCCCATGATCTTATTTCTGCAACTTCACCTTTGTCAGCTTCCTTTTCATACATGTCGATCATATCTTTATGATCATTTACTATTACCCTTGTATACACACGATCGAAATCTTCAGTTTCTTCATTCAGATTATCGAATTTTCGTTGGTATTTTAAACTTAGCTTTTCAGGAATAGTGATGTTTCTATCCTTCGCAACATTTTTAAGTTCAGCATTAAATTGACTATGATCTTTGATCAACTTATCTGCCAGATCCTTTACCATTTGTGTTGAAGATTTCCTTTTAGCAAGCTCACTTGCCATTACCTGGAACATTCCTGCATCGCATGCCTCTACCACAAATTTTGCATCTTTCTCCAGTTTTGTATCCTCAAATTTTTCTTCGTTTTCTTTAATTGCGACTTTTTTGCTGTCTTTTTGAGCAAAAGCTGTTGTAAACACCGCTGCAGAAAACATACAGACAGTTATTAGAACATTTACTTTTTTAGTTTTCATGATTTTTGGTTTTTAATTTTAATTTAAAATTGTGTTACAGTTTTAATTTAATATTTGAAAACAAACTCCAAAACTATTGAATCACTTGGCATTGCATTAACTTCAGAATTTGGATCAAAAACATTTTTTCTCCTGATACTTTATGTTTTTCATATTCACGATCGAATTTTCAAAAACAAGAGAGAAAAAAAGAATAATGTGACATTCTTGAATCACAAATTAATTATTCTACTTCACTCATTGCACTAACATTAACAGTTGATACGGCAATCTCAGTTAATTTTTCATCAGCATCTTTTTCTTCTTTCAAAATCGCCTCCAATAAACTGGCAGCTTCTGTTAAACCAAGGGTTCGCGCAAATGACCTTAACGTACCGTAAGTAGCTATTTCATAATGCTCTATCTTTTGTATGGCAGCAATAATTGCGGCATCGCGCATTGCACCTTTATCAGATGATCTCATTACCTCTTCCGCTTCTTTTATTAACCCTTCCATTGCTTCACATTTTGTTGCAACAGCCTTTTTACCGAAAGATTGAAATACTCTTTCAACTTTTCCCACTTCTGATTCGGTTTCATCCAAATGGTCTTGAATTACATCTACTAATTCTTCCGAACTTACATTTTTTAGTATTTTAGGAATCGCTTTTACTAATGCTTTTTCAACCCAATACATATCTTTTAATTGCTCTTCGAACAATTCCAATAATTTTGATTCTTCTGTGCCGTAAACCTCGGTATGCCCCTGAACTTTTCCGGCTGTTTTATTTGCTGTCATTTTCATTTTTTCTGTTTTTTTACTGATTTTTTAATTGATTAAACTTTTTATTTAACTGTTTTACTGTAGCAAATATACTGTGGTCAAAAACCGATATTTTTGGATTTTCGATGGCATAGATTTTTCTATCGTCAAAGTATGGTTAAAGAAGGAATAAAAAGTCAGGGGAATAAAACCGGGTAGGATAAAACACTCCTAATCGAGTAAGCGATCAAGGACAAAACCTCACCTTTTCGGCTTTTTTGGCCCTATATTTTCCAAGGTCATGGAAATATATATTATTTAGGATTTTTAAAATAAAATTAGTAATTTAGAGTTTTGTTTAAGGTCAATAGTATTTAGTCAATGAAAAAAAATCTCCTGTTAATTATTATATTGCTTATTAGCATAAGCAATTCATTTGCAACCCACAATCGGGCAGGGGAGATCACCTATCAGCATATATCAGGAAGAACTTATAAGATCATTGTAACTACCTATACCAATACCAATCCTCTTACAACTCAGGCCGACCGTTGCGATCTGTTAGTACGTTTTGGTGATGCCGACAGCGCAATCGCCCCCCGCGTTAATGGACCTTCCCTTTTATGTAATACTGCTGACGGACAATCCATTGTTACCTTTACCAAAAAAAATATTTACGAAATAATTCATACCTACCCCGGAGATGGAAATTACATCATCTCCATGGAGGATCCCAACCGTAATGCCGGAATTTGTAACATCCCCAATTCAGTTGATCAATCGTTTTTCCTTCGTACAGAATTAGTAATTAATCCATGGTTAGGCTTAAACAGCTCTCCTACGCTCCTTAACCCACCAATTGATGAAGCATGCACCGGTGAATGTTTTGAACACAATCCCGGAGCTTTTGATGCAGATGGCGATAGTTTATATTACAGCTTAACCACTTGTTATGCCAATGGACAGGCTATTTTCGGGTATTCTTTTCCACCTAATATGTCAGAGAGTTCTATTGATCCCGTTAAAGGTGATCTGGTTTGGTGTACTCCCACCATGGTTTGCCAGTATAATATCGCCATTTTAATTAAAGAATACCGGAGATCCCCATATAATAATCAATACTATTACGTTGGGTCCATATTACGTGATATGCAAATTGATGTAGCCGCTTGTACTAACACCGGTCCAAAAATTGAAAACATCAATGATACCTGTATTGCTGCGGGTACTAATTTGAATTTCACAGTTACTGCTACTGATGCTGAATTAAATATCGTTACATTAAATGCTACAGGTGGTCCTTTTCAGGTGAACCCTGCTGCAACATTTTCATCTACACCATCTCTAAGTCCTGTAACCGGTCAGTTCAACTGGAATCCAAACTGTGCACAGGTTCAACTATTACCTTATTTGGTTACTTTTAAAGCAACCGACAGCAACCCTACAACTCCACTGGTTGATTTTGAATCTATTTTTATAAGAGTTATTGCTCCCGCACCTACCGGCTTAACTGCGGTACCAAGCGGATCCAGTATGCTCCTTAATTGGACCACAGCACCATGCAATGATACACTGGGAAGCAATCCTTTACTTGGTTATAAAATTTACCGAAAAGATAATTGCGCCCCTTGGATACCGGATGCCTGCGAAACAGGTGTTCCCGCTTATACCGGCTATACCTTAATTGGCTCTACTCCTCCGTCAATTACAGCATTTACTGATAATAATAGCGGACAAGGTTTAATAAACGGTGTTGATTATTCCTACGTGGTGATAGCCTACTATTCTGATGGATCCGAAAGTTATGCCTCCCAAAACAGTTGTGCACAATTGGTTCGTGATGTGCCGATCATCACCAATGTAAGTGTGATCAGTACCGGCACAAATGATAGCATATTGATACGTTGGGTGAAGCCATTAGGCACGTCTACAAATCTGGATACCATTGGCAATCCTCCTCCTTACGAATACCGGTTAATGCAGGCCCAGGGATTTAATCCCGCAAATACAGCATTCGCGCAGGTAGCAAGTTATATTCAACCTACTTTCCACCAGTTAACAGATTCGAGTTTTATTAGTACGGGCTTAAATACACATGATTCAGCATTTACGTATCGTGTTGATTTTTATTCCAACAACCTCTTTTTAGGCTCTACAAGTACCGCCTCTTCCGTATTTTTAACAACAGTCCCGGCTGATAAAAAAATTAATTTATCATGGCAGGAGTTTGTTCCTTGGACCAACTATCGCTACGATATTTACCGCGCAATACCGGTAGGATCATCAACCTTTGTAAAAATTGATACGTCAATTACTCCATCTTATATTGATACCGGATTGGTGAATGGTATTAACTATTGCTACAAAATAGTAAGTGTTGGTCAATATTCCGATAGTGCATTGCCACGCCCTTTATACAACAGCTCTCAAATAAAATGTGATCAACCGATCGACCTTGTGCCACCTTGTCAGCCGAATTTCACAATAGCCAATAATTGTGATCTTTTTCAAAATGTGGTTTCATGGACAAACCCAAACACCTATTGTAGTACTGATGCTGCACAGTACAATGTATATTTTTCACCAACACAGGATGGCACACCTGAATTGATATACACTTCAACGGATTTAAATACAACCTCCTTTACACACATCTATTTGTTTGAAGGCGTCCCATCCGTTGCCGGCTGCTATTCAGTTACAGCTGTTGATTCCACAGGTAATGAAAGCCCCGTTGTTACTAATTTATGTGTAGATAATTGCCCGGTTTACGAATTACCAAATGTGTTTACACCTAACGGGGATGGACAAAACGATATTTTCACCCCATTGCCTTATCGGTATGTAAAGGATATTGAAATTAAAATATACGACCGCTGGGGCTTATTGATGTTTGAAACCACAGACCCTGATATTTTATGGGATGGCAAAAACAAAAGCACCAAAATGCCTTGTTCCAACGGAACGTACTTTTATGTATGTCTCGTTAACGAAATACGATTTGATGGAATTAAAACCCGTACGTTGAACGGTTTTATCCAACTCATCAAAGAAAAAAATTCACCAAGCAATTAATTTAATTTGAAAATATGTTAATTTTGAAAATGGATAAATTAATTTTCAAATTGTTAAATTATCAAATTATCAAATTAAATTTTTTATGTTTTCAGGAATTATAGAAGGCTTAGGTGAAGCAATTGCATTACGCAAAGAACAAAGCAATCTTCACATCACTATACGATCAGGTTTTACAACCGAACTTAAAATTGATCAAAGTATTGCTCACAATGGGGTATGTCTTACTGTGGTTGACATTAAAAATGATGAATATACAGTTACTGCTATTGCCGAAACACTCCAAAAAACTAATTTGGGTTTCCTGAAAATTGGCGACCATGTAAATTTAGAGCGTTGCATGAAACTTGGCGACAGGCTGGATGGGCACATTGTTCAAGGACATGTGGATCAAACAGCCGTTTGCAAAAATGTAATTGAAACCCAGGGAAGCTGGACCTATACTTTTGAATACGATGCCTCCCAAAATAATATAACGGTCGAAAAAGGTTCAGTTTGCGTAAATGGCGTGAGTTTAACGGTTGTAGATTCCAGGATCAACTCTTTTTCAGTTTGTATCATACCCTATACTTTTGAACATACCAATTTCAAAGAGATCCGATCCGGAACAGTTGTAAACCTCGAATTTGATATTTTAGGGAAATACATTGGCAAACTTATGGCTAATCAGCTTTCTGAACTTAAGAACTGATCAATCAAAGTCCTTTACTTAAGAAAAAAATCTGACCACAGTCTTTGATGGCATCTTAACTAAATGGTATTAACTACAGTTTCCTCAATAAGTTAAAAACATTGCTATTTCATCGAATACAGAATATCCATCAAAATTAACAACATAGGGACATAGGAATTAAAATTAGAGAGAAAGTGGGATAGCTTTCATAGTTTTTTTCGTCAAAGGCGAAGAAAAAAACTATCTGTACCTTTTTTTAAAACTTCTTATACTTTTAAACTATGAATCTATGTGGTTATAATTAAGTAGCACTTTTTGAGCGCCCCTTAATCGATAGTCTTTTTTTTCAAAAAAAACAATGATTTGTTTTCTTTTTTATTTTTTTTATTCTACATTAGCAAAGAAATAACCTTAACACTATTTTATTTTGTATTGAATGCCTTGCTTTCAATATAGGTTTTAATCAACTTTTGTTATGCTTATTTCTGCTTCATTTTCTTAAATTTTTAAATAAAAAAATATGAAAAAACTTTACATTGTTTTTTTGATGCTGACAGTAATTGTATTTAGTTATTCAGCCAAAGCACAGCTTGTATACAAGGATGTTGCTCAGATATTCTTTAACAATTGTACCTCTTGTCATCATGTTGGAGGCGGTGCACCTATGCCTTTAATGAACTTCAGTCAAACATCCACGTTTGCCGCTTCTATTCTATATCACGTGCAGGACGGTCACATGCCGCCCTGGTCGCCCGACACCACCTATTCCCGCTTTATGGATGAGCGAACCATTACGCAAGCCGAAAAAAATGACATACTTAGTTGGGTAAACAGTGGTGCACTCGCTGGTGATACTACGCTGGCACCTGCTGGTCCGGTTTATACATCACAATACAAACTACTTGGAACTCCAACCATCACCTTACAGATGCCTACATTTGCAAGCAATGCTGGTTCAACTGACAGTTACGTTTGTTTTTCCATTCCTACAGGTCTTGCAGAAGACAGGATACTAAGGGCTTACGAAATTATACCGGGCAATCCCGAAATTGTGCACCATGTAATTGTTAACGTTGATACTACCGGAACAGTTGCAGATGACCTATCAGGACAATGCTTCAATGCACCAGGAGAGATAGGTATTGGTGGTTATGCTCCCGGTGCCTCTCCTATTATATTCCCTGGTGAATTTCCACTAAAAGCAGGTATACTTATACCCGGAGGCTCCAATATTATTCTTCAGTTG
>JAZKBX010000099.1:0-12425 GCA_040388455.1 Bacteroidota bacterium | reverse complement strand
CTTGATGTTGGAGCAAGGTTATTCGGACAAGCCTCCTTCTCCACTGTAGAATTCAAAATAAAATCAGCTTGTTTAGCCAAATACGATTCAATGTTACCAACCAATGCGATCAATTTATTACCACCTATCTTTAAGAGTGGTACCAATACCTTAATTTCCGGTGTATTTCCGCTTTTCGAAATACAAATTACAATATCATCTTGCTGAAGGGTCCCCAAATCTCCATGTATAGCATCTGCAGCATGCATGAATATAGCCGGAGTACCTGTAGAATTAAAAGTAGCTACTATTTTTTGAGCAATAATTGCACTCTTTCCGATACCTGTAACAACAACTCTTCCTTTTGATTGATATATCAAATGAACACTTGCTACAAAATCATCATTGATATAATTCAACAGATTCCGAATTGAGTCTGCCTCAATAGTTAAGGTAGATTTAGCGAGTTCAATTATTTTATCGATGGATTTATTCACTTGGTAGAATATTTAAAATAAAGTGGAGAACTGTTTGTCATTAGAACAAATTTTACTATATATTTACATTAACAATAACAAAAGAAACAAATTTGCTGATTCATAAAAACGGTATAAAATTAGTTTTTTTCCTTGATAATCTATTATACGCTATATTAATTAAAAATCAAAAATATTAAAACGATGCTCGCTGTAGATACGTCACTTCAACAATGCTTACAAAAATTTTTCGGATTCGATAGCTTTAAAGGACAGCAAGAGGCAATCATTACAAGCCTGATGGAAGGTAAAGATACATTTGTAATTATGCCAACCGGTGGAGGCAAATCCTTATGTTATCAACTGCCTGCCTTAGTGAGTGGAGGAACGGCTATTATTGTTTCACCACTTATTGCTTTGATGAAAAACCAGGTGGATGCTTTACGCAACTTTGGTAACGAAGAAGGCATTGCTCACTTTCTTAATTCATCCTTATCAAAAGTTGAAATAACAAAAGTTAAAAAAGATATTACTGATGGAAAAACAAAACTCTTATATGTAGCACCTGAAAGCTTAACAAAAGAAGCCAATATTGCATTTTTTAAAGAAATAAAAATCTCCTTTTTTGCCATTGACGAAGCACATTGTATATCAGAATGGGGACATGATTTCCGCCCTGAATACCGCAGATTACGCCAGATAATTGAGCAGATAGGAAAAGTTCCTATCATTGCATTAACGGCAACAGCTACACCTAAAGTACAGCAGGACATCCAAAAGAACCTTGGTATGACAAGTGCTAATCTTTACAAATCATCATTTAACCGTTCCAACCTTTATTACGATATACGTCCCAAAACAAATGCGATAAAAGAAATTATCAAATACATTAAAGGGCAACAAGGGAAATCAGGTATTGTATATTGCCTTAGCCGTAAAAAAGTAGATGAACTTGCTGAAACACTTCGTGTAAATGGTATTAAAGCATTACCCTATCATGCTGGCCTGGAAGCAAAAGAACGCGCAAAAACGCAGGATCTGTTTTTGATGGAAGATATCGATGTAATTGTTGCAACCATTGCATTTGGTATGGGTATCGACAAACCTGATGTTCGTTTTGTAATTCACCACGACATACCAAAATCATTGGAAGGTTATTATCAGGAAACAGGCCGTGGCGGACGAGATGGTGGTGAAGGTAACTGTGTTACTTTTTATAGTCATGACGATATTTTGAAATTGGAAAAATTCATGAAAGGAAAGCCCGTTTCTGAACAAGAAATAGGTAAACAACTATTACATGAAACGGTTTCTTATGCTGAAACATCCAGTTGCAGAAGAAAATTCTTATTACATTATTTTGGAGAAGAGTTTGACGAAGCCAATTGTGGAGGAATGTGCGACAACTGCCGCAACCCGAAGCAAAAATTTGAAGGTATGGACGATGTTGCATTAGCCATTGAAGCTGTGGTGGACGTAAAAGAAAAATTTAAAACCAAAGATATTATCAATATACTTTTAGGTACTATCAATTCTACAACAAAAGCATACAAACACAACGAATTGGAGTGCTTTGGTAAAGGAGCTGAAGACGAAAAAAATGAAAAATACTGGAATGCAGTTATCCGACAAGCGCTCGTATCCGGCCTTTTAGCTAAAGATGTTGAAAATTACGGTTTGTTAAAAGCCACCCCTGAAGGCAAAATTTTTATGGATGAGCCATATAGTATGATGGTTACCAAAGATCACGATTATGAAGGCACTGAAACAGATGATGATGAAGGAGGTCCCGGTAATAAAGGCGGTTCCGGTGCTGACGCTGCTTTATTTGCTGCATTAAAAGACCTGTTGAAACAAACTGCTCATAAACTTAAACTTCCTCCATACGTTATTTTCCAGGAATTATCATTGGAAGAAATGGCAATTCAGTATCCTATTAAAATGGATGAATTGGTTAATATAACAGGGGTTGGACAAGGTAAAGCACAAAAATTCGGAAAACCATTTCTTGATCTTATTACAAAATATGTTGATGATAATGAAATAGAACGACCACTTGATCTGGTTGTAAAATCAATCGTTAACAAATCGGGGTTAAAAGTTCATATCATCCAAAGCATTGACAGAAAACTACCTTTAGAAGATGTAGCAAGCGCAAAAGGATTAAGTTTATCTGATTTAATTACGGAGATTGAAAGCATAGTGCATTCAGGAACAAAAGTGAATATCGCTTATTATATTAACGATAATATGGATGACGATAAACAGCAGGAAGCTATGCAATATTTTAAGGAATCAGCTTCCGATTCCATTGAGGCTGCCGTTTTGGAACTAGGTGAGGATGATTATACCGAAGAAGAAATCCGGTTAATGCGTATTCGCTTTATGAGTGAATTTGGGAATTAGATCAAAAAGTTAAAAGGTTTAAGTCAAACGTCAAAATAATCACAATAGAAAAAATTGAGTTTATACTTGAATTACATTTTGTCCTTTTTTTGACTTCTATTTTTTGAGCCAAGAATTTTTGACTTTTGATTTTTTCTCTTTTGACTTCTTTCAAAATGGCAAACAGAACCCCAACCGCTGATTTATTAAAAGGAATAGCGGCAATATTAATGATTCAGGTGCACATCATCGAATTATTTGCCACACACGATATTTTTAAAAGCAACTCAGGTCAACTACTCCTCTTTTTAGGAGGTCCTCCGGTAGCGCCTGTTTTTATGATAATTTTCGGATATTTTATTGCCGGATCAAAAAAATCAACATTTCAACTAATACTTAGAGGCGCAAAAATCATTGCTCTGGGAATACTTTTAAACCTTGCATTAAATTGCAATTTGATATTATCAGTTAATAAAGGTTTACTTGAAATTGATATATTGCCTTATATATTTGGCGTTGATATATTGGCTCTTGCAGGCTTAAGTATCATTATTATTGCAATATTTAAAAAGGCCCTTGACAATGGTTTTGTTTTAATTATTCCTTTTATCATTATTTCCGCATTTCTGGGCAATTTCCTTTTAGAATATACCACTGAACAGCCAATCTCAAAATATGTTCTTTCATTATTTTATGGAGCTTCCTGGTGGTCATACTTCCCTTTATTTCCATGGCTGGCATACTCTTTAACAGGTATTCTTTTTTATAAGATACAACAGAATTATGATCTGAACTTATTAAATAAAGCAAAAATAAAAATAATACTTGGAGCGTGCTTTTTATTGTTTTTAATTCTTACTATTCAATATGCCATTACCACCGCATCCGATCTGCCAGCCTATTATCACCATGGATTAATTTTCTTTTTATGGGTAATTTCATTTCTCTTCTTTTATACTTTTTTCATTGGTCAAATTGATAAATTATTGGGGGATACCATTTTATTTATATACTTGAAATGGTTGGGAAAAAACATTACTATTGTATACATAATTCAATGGATAATTATTGGAAACATTGCCACCGAAATATATAAAACTGTGTCAAACCCTCTATATCTAATGCTTTGGTTTGCATCGATTTTATTGATTTCCAGCGGCATTTGTTATCTATGGATTATGGTTAAAGAAATGCTAATAAAAAAGGAAATAAGTAATTAAAATTGACAATGGATAATTGACAATTGATAATGGGTACATTCCAGCAACAAGGCACTAACACCCAACAACCAACAACCAACAACCAACAACTATCAACTAACAACCACCAACTATGTATTATAAAACGTCTGACAATCTGAATCTTCATTATGAAGTTCATGGAAATCCAAATTCAAAAAAATATATACTTTTTCTTAATGGATTATCTCAATCAACAGTAGCATGGTTACTAATGCTTCCCGCCTTTACAAACGATTATCAAATTATTTTATGTGATTTTATTTTTCAGGGCCAATCTGATACAAAGTGCAGTGAACGTGACTTTGATCAGCATGCTGCAGATGTAAATGGTTTGCTTGATTCTTTAAAGATCAAAAAAATAGACATAGCAGGTATTTCTTACGGCAGCTTGGTTGCACAACATATTGCTCTTAATTACCCCGAAAAAGTAAACAACCTGATCTTACTTTCCTCATTTGCTCATAAAACATCTTATTTTGAGGCAATATCGCTTGCATGGCAAAGGGCCTTGGATACAGGAGGGTATTCACTTATGCTCGATGTGATGCTCCCAACCGTATTAAGTGAAGCCTATTTTGAACATCCATTAATACCTATTAATATACTTAAAAACTCAAGGCAAACAACCAATACAGATGCCGGAGCTCTTAACAAATTAATGGATGCTACTTATAAACGTGGCGACTACAGGGAAAAACTTAAAGAAATTAAGATCCCAACAATTGTCATCCATGGAGAAAAAGATGCGTTACTACCTGTACACATGGGAAAAGCAGTTGGGGATTCAATTCCCGGAAGTAAATTTATTGTTATTTCAGGTGCCGGTCACACACTCAATCTGGAGGCTGTTCCTCAAACAGTAAAATTGATATTGGAATTTATTCAGCCCCCTATCGAACCCATTACTATCGAAAAAAGCAAGGTCAGTGAATTGCATTTTCCCGATAAAGAAGTTTTAATATCAGAGGGCGCTAACCAACAAAGAAAACGAGACATAGAAAGAGCAATATTGCTCGGAAATAATTATAAAACCAAAGTGAAAATTATTTTTGCGGATGACGAAGGCATTAAACAAATAAAAACAACCATTTGGGGAATCACTGATAAGCGAATTCTTTTAAACAAAGCACTTGTTATCCCTATTAATCGTATTCTTGAGATAAAGGAATAATAAAACTAAGGATTAAGGATTTCCGATTTCGGATTTAGTTATTTATGGCAACGACTTTTACACAATAAAAAAGAGGATGCAATAAAATCCTCAGGAATAAAATTTTAACCACACAGAAAAAAACAAGATAAAAAAACAAAGAAAAAAATTCAGCATAAAATCTTTCTATGTTTGAAACGAAGTTTCTACTATCTATAATTTTAAATAAAACTATGTAGCTATGTGGTTAAATAATCAACCTCCCATACGATGAAAACAGTATTAATAACAGGCAGCACCAGTGGTCTTGGATTAGGCATTGCCAAGGAGTTTGCGAAGGCAGGTTACAATATTATTTTCAATGGCTTGGAAACAGATGGACCTGCAATATCCGAATCGATAGGAAACGAATATAAGGTGGCTACTCTTTACTCGTCCGCCAACATGCTTAACCCTTCCGAGATCAGTTCAATGATTAAAGAAGGAATATCTAAATTCGGCAATATAGATGTATTGATCAACAATGCGGGGATTCAATATGTTTCACCCATTGAGGATTTCCCCGCTGAGAAATGGAATGCTATCATTGGAGTTAATTTAACAGCTGCATTTTACACTTCTAAAGCCGTTTGGCCGGGAATGAAAGAAAATAAAACCGGAAGGATCATTAATATTGCTTCGGCTCACGGATTAGTTGCTTCTGAATATAAAGCAGCTTACGTGGCCTCAAAACATGGATTGGTGGGCTTAACAAAAGTATTGGCACTAGAGGGGGCTCCTTTCGGAATAACAGCGAATGCAATTTGCCCGGGTTATGTTAAAACACCTTTAGTTGAAAAACAAATTATAGAGCAATCCATATCACATAATATTCCCGAAAAAGAAGTGATCGATAAGATCATGCTTGCAAAACATCCGATCAAAGAATTTGTAAGCAGCGAATCAATTGGAGCCTTAGCACTGTTTTTAGCCTCTGACGCAGCTTCAATGATCACCGGCACCGCAATCCCTATGGATGGTGGCTGGATTGCACAATAAAAAGTATTATGTTTATAGTACAAAGTATTAAGACAAAGCGACTTTTTTATACATAGTACTCAATACCTAATACTTAAATTTCCTAAAACTCTATCCTATATCCACCATAAGGAAATATACCGAATTGATATTCCGTTTGAATGGATTTTGTATCCCGGTTATAGGATTGTCTAAGAATATTTTGTGTATCAAATATATTTTCAACACTTACAAATAAACTTTGTGAGGTCCTCTTTCTGTTCGTTTTATAGGA
This sequence comes from Bacteroidota bacterium, assembly GCA_040388455.1. Lineage (GTDB taxonomy): Bacteria > Bacteroidota > Bacteroidia > 2-12-FULL-35-15 > 2-12-FULL-35-15 > 2-12-FULL-35-15. The sequence continues at coordinate 5,903 of JAZKBX010000099.1, read as the reverse complement.
AAGCTTAATATCAAATCTCGAATAATCCTTTAATTTTTTTGAAAAGGCTTCGCTGTCAATATAAACAGCCATCCCGGCAATATTTGATTTTTCAAGATCAATTGGTGTGTACCTGTTTCCTCCGGCTTGCGTATATTTCAGATCAAGCGAAAGAGACTTGATTTTATTTTTCCCTAATTCTAATTCATAACCAACAAGGGCATTACAAACATATCCGCCATCATAACTTGTATGATTTTCCAAATTATTACTGCCTTTGTATTTTGATTGATACACTGATGCTGTAGTTAAAAAATAATAGTGTTTGCTAAAAAATCTTTCAATAGTAAACTCCACACCATAATTTTTGCCATCGCCTTTATTTGTCAAACTGTCAACAAGTGTAAGTCCTTCTAAAGCATTACCTTCATTGATCATGGAAAAGGAGGAGTTCGAATATTGCTGTACAGGAATATTATATAAATATTGATAATACGTTTCAAGTTTAAATCTGAAACCATTTGCAAAATTATAGTCGTAATTTAAAATAAGATGATGGCTTTTCGACAGATCTAAATTACGGTTGCTCCTGTAGTAGCTGTCAGTTGTAGGAATATAGTTTTCATAAAAATAATATATGGTGGGTTGCATCTGACTGTGCATTCCGTATCCAATACTGAAATTTTGTTTGGGAGACAGCTGATAGCGCATTCCTAAGCGAGGTTCCAATGCCCAGGTATTGTTCAATAAAAAATTCTGATAATGTATCCCACTGTTGATCGTGAGTTTATCCGTAGGCCGGAATTGCCATGCCACAAAGGATTGGAACAAACCTGCGGTTGATTTATTTACATCCAATTCCTTGATATATTTTCCATATAAGGTGGAATATGCAAAGGAATGAGCATCAAAAAAAAGCGTTTGGTAGGTCGCACCAACTTTAATTAAATGACTTGCATTTATTTTATCTGTAACCGTATAATTAGCAATTAAATTACCTTCTGTTGAATTGTTTCCGGCTATTCTGAATTTGGAAACATCTACCGGTGAAAGCGAATCAATAGTTACATCAAAATCGCTTGCTGAAGCTGACAACGAAAGTTTCCCTGAAACATTACTTTTAAAAAAATAGGTATGCGAAAGTCCTGTCGCTCCCATACTTGTTTTAAAAACAAGATCTTCTCCTTTTGTGGTAAATGACCAATCACTTGATTTCTGTTTGCTGTCCAATAAAGAGATGGAGCTGATTCCACCAATACCCCAAAAAGTAAATATACCGGCCTTTTCAGTTGGAATGTTAAATTTGTAAGATACATCCTGGTACTGAGGGCTTGCGGAAACACCAAAAGAGATTCCCAATCTATTAAATACTTCCAGCGTGGAATAGCGATAATTCACAATATAGGAACTTCCCTTTTTCTTGGAGATCGGACCCTCCGCTCCTATCTCAATACCATTAACACCAACCTGTCCGGTGAATTCTCTTTTTTCATTATTCCCGTTTCGTAATTTCAGATCAAATACTGCCGCGGTTTTATTTCCATATTCAGAAGGAAAGGCACCGGTTAAAAAATCAGAATTACCAAGCACATTATTATTAAGCATGCTTATTGGCCCTCCTGATGCACCTTGTGTGGAAAAGTGATTTGGATTTGGAATGTCAACACCCTCCAAACGCCACAATACGCCAAGAGGTGAATTGCCGCGTACAATAATATTATTTTGTGCATCATTGCCGGATGAAACTCCTGCATAATTAGAAACCATTTTGCTGGGGTCGCCCCTGCTTCCGGCATAACGATTAGTTTCTTCCGCCTGAAAATTACGGGCGCTTACACTAACCAGATCATTATTTGCTTTTGTTTTATCTCTTTCTGCTACTATTTCAATTACCTCGGATGAATACACTTTTTCGCGCAATTCAACCGTTAAGATCATTTCTTTGGCAGAAGTAATAATGATATTATTTAATATCGTTTCTTCATAACCGATAGAAGTAACTTTCACCGAACGTCTCCCAATCGGTACATTTTCCAATCGAAATTTACCATCCACATCCGTTGTTGAACCAATTAATGTATCACTGTTTAAGAGAATAATGTTTGCTCCAAATACAGGCGATTTAGAGTCGATGTCAATAACTTTTCCACGTATAGTTTGTTTATATATTTGGGCACTTGCATTTTCAAAAAACGAAAACGCTACAACCAATAAGAAGATAATATGTTTATACATCTGGGTGGATTTTAACAACAAAAATAGCCTTTGATTTTTAATTACACTATGAATCGCAAATTAAAATGCACGAATAATAGCCCAATATTAACTCCCATCCTTCGTATCAATCATAATTCTTATGAGTTTCACGTAAGGATTAAAAAAAAATTAACTTTACAAAGGAAAATGAAAAGAGAATACCATTTTTTTAAGCAATTTGCTTTGGCTGCTAAAAGCTATATAAAGGCATTATCATTGATAATAAATAATGGATTATGGATATATTTTATTTATCCGCTTGTTATTTCAATCTTAATGATTGTTGGCGGATTTTCATTAGCCACTTCATTATCCAACTCTATTGAAACCTGGATCCTGAATCTCCCAATAGCTGCCGGACTCAATGAAACAGCCTCATCCTGGACAAGTTTTTTACACTTTTTTCTTCGCATAGGATTAAATATAATTTTCTTTTTTATATATTTAACACTTAATAAATACATATTACTAATACTCATGTCCCCGGTAATGGCTTCACTTTCCGAAAGAACTGAACAAATTATCTGCGGAACAAAACATCCTTTTAATTTGCTTCAGTTCGTTAAAGATATTTTCAGGGGAATTTGCATTGCTTTACGCAACATGTTTATCGAATTCGGTGTAATTTTTCTATGTTTTATTGTTGTTTGGATCCCCATTATTGGTTGGTTGTCACCCATACTTTTATTTATTCTATCTTGTTATTTTTATGGCTTTTCAATGGTTGACTATACCAACGAAAGACGTAAAATGAATATTTCAGCAAGTGTACAGTATATGCGTAAAAACAAAGGTTTGATAATTGGCAATGGATTTATCTTTTCGTTGCTTTTTGCCCTCCCTTTTATCGGAGGAACAATATCGGCAATACTTGCACCAGTAGCAGCAACTATTGCAGTAGTTGAAAAAAAACAATCTTAAAATCCCCTGCGCAATTATGAAATAAAAGCGAATTATCACTAACAACAACTATATTCGTAATTCGTAGTATATTCGAAATTAAATTTATGAGTAAAATAAAAATATCAGTCGTTTCATATTTGAATTCAAAACCATTTTTATACGGTTTAAATCATTCCGGATTAATCAATGAAATAGATTTACAGCTGGATATTCCTTCGGTTTGTGCACAAAAACTAATAGATGGAAAAGTTGATATTGGATTAATTCCGGTTGCCGTATTGCCCAAGTTAAAAGAAAAATACATCATCAGCGATTATTGTATTGGTGCCGAAGGGAAAGTTGCATCAGTAATCCTGTACAGCAACGTGCCATTACAGGGAATAAAAAATATTTTGCTCGATTATCAATCAAAAACATCCGTTTTACTGGTAAAAGTTTTAGCTGGCAATTTTTGGAAAATAGCCCCTCATTGGATCGCTGCTAAAGCTGATTATGAAAATGATATTGAAGGGAACACCGCAGCTGTCATAATTGGAGATCGAACATTTGAATTGGAAAACAAATACCCTTATTCGTATGATCTGGCCGAAGAATGGCAAAAATTTACACAGTTGCCTTTTGTTTTTGCCTGCTGGGTAGCCAATAAAAAATTGCCAGATCACTTTATCAGCGAATTTAATCAGGCTTTGAAGTATGGAATTGATAACCGGACTAAATTAATTGCTGAATTAGTTGGACAAAAAACCTACCCCACTAATATAGAAAACTACCTTAATATTAATATTAAATATGATTACGATAGTTCAAAAGAAAAAGCTTTAAAACTGTTTTTAGACTATATTTCAAAAATGGAGCTATAATTTTTGTAATCTGAACTTATTTTACCTTTTACAAAATGTAATTCCAAATTTTATATGAAGTATGGCTTTTTTTATTAAGTTTGCAGTAAATAAATAAAAATAGTCTTTAATTGAGTTTTTTCTGTAATTTCTTCTATTCAATTTAATAGTTCAGTTATGATAAAAAAAATAATGTATTTGTCGGTTCTGTTGATGTTTTCAATAACTACCGTTTCCGCTCAAAAAAGTATAATTGAAAAAAGCGAAGATCAGGTAAAAATGTTCAATGCTCAGCAACGTTTTTATGCTGGCGATTATCAAGGGGCATTAAATGTTTATAACGACCTGTTGAAAAGCCTTCCCAACGATGCTAACATCCTTTTTCATATTGCTGAATGTTATTTTTCAATGAATCAGTTTGCACAGGCACTTGACAATGCAAAAAAAGCTAAAAGCATTGATCCTAAGGCAAATGAAGACATTTCATTACTATTAGGTAAATTATATTTTATGGACGGAAATGTAGATTCGGCACTTATCGAATTTACAGCTTTTAAAGCCGCTATAGGAGAAGGTAAAAAAGCAAATGAAAGTGATATAAATGTATTCCTTTCCCAGGTAAATCAAGCCAAAGTTTTGATGGCAAAACCTGTTAATGTTAAAATTGATAACGTAGGTGAAGTAATTAATTCTGAATATGACGATAAAAACCCATCGATAACTGCTGATGGGAAAACTTTAATTTTCACCTCCAGACGTCCCGGAAAATCAAGTGCATTAGATATTGAAGGGGATAAAAAATACTACGAGGATATTTACATTTCAAGATGGGATTCAGTTAAAAAAACATGGGCTGACGCTGAATTGGTTGCCGGAGCCATCAATACCGAAGGTCACGATGCTTGTACAAGTATTTCACCTGATGGAAAAGCAATTTTTGTTTACAGAAATGACACAGAAGGCGAATCTCGCGGTGGAGATATTTATTTTTCCAAATTGAGTTCTTCCGGAAAATGGGGTTCACCTGTAACAATAGGCAAGCCGATCAATACCACATTTTTTGAAGGTGGTGCTTGTATTTCACCTGATGGCAGCATGCTCTACTTTGTAAGCGAGCGCCCAGAAGGAGGTTTCGGTCATGCCGACATTTACGCATCGAAACGTAAAAGTCGTACAGAGTGGGACATCCCTGTTAATCTTGGTCCGGATGTAAACACAACCGAAGATGAAGGAGGTATTTTCTTAGCTCCCGATGGAAAAACATTGTTCTTAAGCTCAAATGGATACAACTCTATGGGTGGATATGATATTTTCAAAACCGTTAATGAAAATGGTAAATGGTCAAAACCTGTTAACCTGGGTTACCCGATAAATACTCTTGATAACGATATGAGTTTAACTTTATCTGTTGATGCCCAAGCAGGATATTTTACCAGCGATAGAAAAGGCGGTAAAGGTGATCTTGATATCTATAGGGTAGATTTGTCGAAGTATCCGGTCCTTGAAAAAGATATGAAAGCTAAAGTTATCGATTCTATGGCCATTTTAAAAGGTACAATCTTTAACGCTACTGATGGTAGTGCAATGGAAGCAGAGGTTGTATTTTATGACCAAAACGGAACAAAAATAGGTGGAACGACATCTAACGCAGGAAGCGGAGATTATTTTATCACCCTTTTAGCCGGAAAAACCTATCAGGTAAAAATAGAATTAGAAGGCTACAAACCTGTTGATGAAAAAGTAGAAGTTAAAGCAGCTAAAGACGGTCCAACTGTTTTAGTAAAACACTACTTATTGTACAAAAAAGACATTTAAATTCATTTAAGCACTTTAAAAAAAGGTGTTACTGGCATATTTGCCAGTAACACCTTTTTTGGTATAATAGCAAAAAATAGTTGGTGAAATGCTCTAAAGACCTATAGGGTA
>JAZKBX010000098.1:20250-26110 GCA_040388455.1 Bacteroidota bacterium | reverse complement strand
CTGAGCGAACTCTTATTAGATAAAAACCTATATTTAATAGATTAATAATGTGCCAAACACAGAATCCCAAACTTAATAAACATGCTGATATTTGAATTGGTTGGAACGAACTTGAATCATATGGCAGTATTTTGCATGTTCTAATAAATAGCCAAACAAAAAGAAAAAGTAAAGATAATGAGAGAAGAATAAGATTTGTTCTAAAAAAATCAAGAGGGTTTAATTTCTTATAAATTTCGTTCCATTTTTCTAATTTTAAGTTCGCCTGTCCTAAATCTTTATTTGAATCCTTAATAAATTTCAGAGCATCTGAGTTAGGGTCCTTTTTCAAATCTTCAAATTGTTTTTGAATAAGATTTTCAGATTCTTTTTCTTGTGTTTCAATTACTGTTTTAAAGCCCTTTCTATCTATCAGATAGTTATTTAAGAATAACGCTAATGCAGGTGTTACAATCCCAACAAATGCCAGCAAAAATTTCGAATATAAATCAATAATATCGTGTAAACCCTGAGCCATTATTATAATCTGTATTCAAATATAGTATAAAAAAACAAACTTGAAAGAAATCATTCCCTACTTGCATTTGTTTTTCACTTTTTTTTCTTGCTGGCTAATTTTGGAATTATCCGTTTAACTCACCAAAGGTGAAAAATTAGCAAAAGCAGTCTAATTTTAGACTGCTTTTTGTTTTAGCAGCATCAGAATTTATTTTTTTTATTCGTTACTACTTTTTATCTTTTTTCCAATAATATTTAACAGTCCCACTCCAAAAGAATAGGCCAGATATGAATCTTCTTTTGTTGCTATTGGAATTTGAGTCAAGTTTCCTTTTTTATCTTTATCATGAATAAATTTAGAATTATATTCAAAAAATTGCCAAATGCTGTTTAATAAATTTTGAATACCGTCTTGGCTATGGTGGTCTTTAACAAAAAGCTGTTTTAAAGCCTCCTCAAATTCCTTATGTCCAGCCTTTCCATCTCCAATTTTTATCGCCTCAAAAAACTGCCTACTCCTATCCATAGCCTTTTGCCAGTCTCCTTGTCTAATACCTTCCTCTATTTCATTTAACCTCTTAAAAAGTCTATCATATAGCTGAGCCCATTCTGCAGAAACTTCATATTTATTAGGTATTTCAAGTTCTAACAGAATAAAATTTCCAATACCTAATAATGGAGAATATCTTCTTACCCAGTCACTTTGCTTAATTACAAAATAACCATTTTCTCTGGATATTTTAACCCGAAGCCGCGTTGGTTTGTTGCCTTCTGGGTGTATTTCTAACGCCTTTACTACCATCTCAAAATTAAATCGGACTGCCTTTTCAGGGTCTTTTTCTCTCCATAATTCTATATGTTCAATTGCTTTCGGAGACAATTCAGAAGATAGATTTACAGTATATTTATCTCTAGTTCCTTTTGATTCAACTATTTGTTTGTCTGCTATACTCAGTATACCAATATCAATTCTATCATCATTAGAGGCATGCACTTCGTGTATTAATGCGACAGTTTTTCCATCCCCTGCATTTAATTTACCTGAAATTGAAAGTGGAGCTTCAAGTAGACTGTAATAATCAATTTTAGCCGTAATTAAAAGGGTTGGAGTTATAGACTTTGTGTCAACTTCTACTGTTGTGATTTGGAATTCCATATGTTTATTTAATATAAATCGTGCATCTTAATTTATTCGTAAGTTTTGTTTACCCTTAATAAGTTTTAATTGAACAATATCCTTTGTTTCGTGTATTTCCGCATAAGATTTTAAGCTTCCTATATTTAGGACAATTGGCTCTAGCTTATCATTTTGCACATAAAACCTAAATTCTTTTTGATAATCAAATTCTAAAGGCTTATGGAATAATGTTAATTCCATATTTTCTTTTTCCTTATCATAATATTCCACAAACCCATGTCTAAACAAATATCCTTCTTTTTTTAATTGCTTTTGGATTGTTTCATAAAAATATGCATTGTCCTTAATCATCAAACAATGTGTTCCAAATTTTTTAATTCTTTTATCCATTTTAAATTCTAAAGGATTTGGAATTCCATGTGAAGAAATGCAATAAAGGCTGTATATATTGCCTAACACTTCTGAAAATGCTTCTTTAATATGTATCTTTTGATAATTAAAGGTTCGGTCATTACCAGGGATTTTAAAAGTGCCAGGAAGCGAATTTTTCACCCTGCTGGCTCCTTCATACTTATCGCCTCGTAGGTCCGCATCTTCATATTTTCTAAAATGCTGAATTGTGTTAAGATAAATTGTTCCATTCTCATAAAGGTCATTAATGTCCCTTAAGCTGCCAAATTTTAAAAACATCTTAATTGTTGTTTTCATTTCTACCCTAACTCCTCGTCTTAGTTTTCAATAAAATCAATAGGTTCAAAAGTAATATAACCCAATTTTGAAATTTAATAGGTCATAAAAGCTGGACAAGACCAACCTATGATGGGATTTACTTTATTAATTCAACTTGATATTCTCGTAAGTTTCTAAAATTCGCTTGATTTTATTCTGACGAGGCATAAATATGTTAAATCTCATCAAATTCTCTAACTCATTTTCTAATGAATCAATTTTTTCTTGAGTTTCAGAAAAATCAAAATTCCTAGGCCAACCAAATTCTTTTCCATCTGCCGCACTTAATTTAAAATGCAATAGCATTAATTTAAACTCTGATTCAGTCATTCCTATTCTACTATCTGATACATATCTACTGCCACGAATTTCTATATTTACATGGTTAAAAAATATTTTTCTTGGAGCATGTTTTGAGAGCCTAAATTCTTTTTTTCCTCTTATTTTATCTTCTAGTGAAGTTGTTTCCTTAAAACCTTGTTTTTGTAAGATTTCAACCAATTCGTCATTAGCTACGTATGTTTTCATTTTTTGTCTTTTTAATATGCACTATAAATTGAATATAATCTTGATTTTAACTTCTTCATTTATCAAATTTATAAAATTCAGTTGATTAAAATAAATTCTATTTAACCAATTACTAACATTTATCTCACTTAAAAAAAAGAAATTGTAGTTCTCCTATTGTAGTTCTCCTTAAAATCACTATATTTGTTGTAGAATTTGAAGGCCAATAGGTCTAAGTATATAAGAAGAGAGGTTTCATGAGCCCATAACTTCATGGTCAGCAAATTTATCCTGACTTACATAGATTAGGTCAAGAGAGGGGTCATTTCCCCTCTCTTTTCATTTTAACCTTTCTAAATCATGAAAAAGAAACTTGTAACAATTACAAAAAGCGGACAGACTTGGATTATTGAAATTGTAGCGGTACCTAAAACAAGCAATTGGGGTGAATTAGAAGGTTATCAAGTATACCATTCTAAGGCAAATGCGAAAATTTCAGAAGATTTGATTGGTGCAGAATTACTTCATGATTATATTTTTGATACATACCAACAAGCTTTAAAGGAAGGGGCAAAAATTGTCCGTGCAAAAATTAATGACTTTATTCGTATGAATAAAATTCCTAAAATGAAAAAATAACAGAAGTAATTTTGGAATTATCTCATTAACCCGTCAAAGATAAAGAAATGCTGTTCCAAAAGTGCTGCCTCTTTTTAAAATTTTTAAATCGTTCAAATAATTACCAAGTTTTATACTATGAATACCAAATCAAAACTTAATAGGAAGTTCGTTAAAATTTTGATATTTTTGTTATAATAAAATTTAATATATGTCCGAATTTAAAGCATTAGTAATAGATAGGCAAAAAATAGATACAACTATTGAGGAATGTTTTAATGGCTGCAGAATCACAAATAAGCGAGAAAACAGGCCTGGAGATGTAACATATACTATAGATGTTGAGGGAAGCGAGGCTTTATTAACCATATATAGCAATACTGATGGAACAACTTCAATAGCCCATAATTTAGGAAAAAAGAAAGATTTATCATTACAAATAGCTCAGGTTATTAAAGATAAATGTGGCCGTAAGGAAATCAATATTAATTCATTTTATATAAAAAAAATTGCTAAAGAAGATTTGAATACAATTTTTGAATTTTTAGCTGAAAATGGAGCTGAAATAGGAGACTCTAAAAGTATGCCTCATGGTACACAAAGAAAAGTTATTGGAAAACAAGGAGATATTTTAACTTTTTCATACTTTACAAATGACGCATTGCAGATTCAAGGGAAACCAGTTCTTTTATTCAATGATACAATTGAAATACTTTCAGAGTTATTACCTTTTAAAGAAATAATTGAACAACAATTAAAGTATTATTCTGTAAACTTAACAACAGGAGATATAATGGGAGAAATGGAAAACAGAATTCCAAATGCTTTTCCTAAACTTCATGATAAAATTAAAGCAATTATTTCACCTTCTATTGCATTAAGAAAAATAAAAGAAATTGAATTGATGGATTATTCAAGTTTTGTTTTTCCTGTATTAAGGGGGCTTGAAGCAATAATAAAACAGCTACTTTCACCAGATTTTATAGTTAAACAAGATGTCGGTTTTAAACCATATTTTCTGTTAAATTTTAAGACTCAAGAATCTTACCTAAATCAAGAGGTAAAAGATATATTAAAGAATCCTAAAAAATGTTTATGTATTGAAAAGGCATATAATTACTATAAGTTTCAGAGGCATAGAATATTTCATGCAGATTCTATTGCGGCAAACATTACTGTATTAAATCATGCAGAAGCCCTACAAATTATCAATGCCTCACTCAATATTATTGATGAAATTTATTTGGATTTGAGTAAATAGTTTTGTATTTTTACATAAATATGTAATTTTCTACATATTTATGTAAAAATCTATTTTTGTTCTGTGATAAAATATTATCAAATACAAAAAATTAATTCATCTGACTATAATTATGCCGTCATTTCCAAGGATTGGCATAGAATAGATGATTATATTATTGAAGTAAGCGATGAACTAAAGAAAAAAACTTTTAAAGGTTCTGTTTTGTTTGATTGTTTATTAAGTAATGGTAATTCAAACCGTTTTCTAGAGGCCTATTTTGATGGTTACTCCTTTGATTTTAATTCATTCAGAGAAATAAATAAGATAGATAATAGTATTTCCAAATCTCTTGATGAGATATATAAAAAAAATTTAGACTGGATTGAGTTCAACAATATTCTTTCGCATTCCCAAAAATTTCTGTTAAAAAAAAAATTAACAAAGTCACCTAAAAAAATAATTAAAAGGAAAATGCAATTAGCTTAAAAGCTTTGCTTTGTTTTAAACAATTGATTTATTAGAATCATTCTCGGAATTATTAGCCTTAGTTTTCGTTAAATGTCAATTCAAATCAATAATATATTTATCAGATGGAGGATTTTTTAATTTATCTATCATTCTGTTTAAAACGTCTTCAATATCTTCACCAAACACAAAGTACTCCTTTGCATTGGTATATGTAATAATATAATCCTTGCCCTGTTTCGTAATATTCAACTTACAATACTTGTTGCCTTTTTGAATGCAAGGCGGAAGGTCATTAAGCATATAAATAACATTTCCATTTTTATAATTTTCCCCCATAATTATATTTTTTTCTTTTTCTTAGCGGCTAATTTAGGCACATTTACTCCAGCAAAAAAATCTTCAAGTGTAATATCTAAAAGCTTACAAATCTTAAGTAGAGTTTTAATACTGAAGTTTTCCCCGCTTTCAAGTCTCCAATATGCACTGCGACTCATGCCCAAGTCAAAGGCAATGTGTTCATAATTATTATATCCTTTTTCTTTTCTTATTTGTTTTAGCCTGTCCGCAATAATAGCTAATTCAGGAAGTTTTTCTGGCTTTTTCATACAGCAAAACTCCTGAATAACCCTCTTTTATGGTACTCTTATAATTAGTACACT
>JAZKBX010000098.1:10092-20240 GCA_040388455.1 Bacteroidota bacterium | reverse complement strand
TATATATTTGCCAAAACTCTAAAAATCAAAAACAATGAAAACAAAAACACTAACAACTCTATTATTGGTTGGTTTATTAATCAGCTCATGTGGTCACTCAGTTTTAAAAACAAAAGAGGATGCGATTAAATTTCTTGAAAACCACAAGTTCTATGATGAATCTGCCAATGTCAGCGGACAATCAAGTGGAACAAGTTTGAAGACAGCATTTAGTTTAAATTTTAGCAATGGGAATGCTATTATTGGAGGTGAAACTTTACCTTACACTATTACTGAAGTGCAAAATAGTTCATACTGTGGTGGTCCTGGTTATCTAATAAAGTTTTGCGGAAGCCAAAGATATGCCTATGGTGGATGTATTGAATGTACATTATGTTCTGGAGTTTTAAATGATGGAAGCAAAACGAAATTCGGACCTTCCCTTAATATTGATGGTAGTTATATAAAAGCTCATTTCAGTTCTGTCACCGATGGTGCAATAACAAAAAAATAAAAGAACTAAATTTTATTTAGTTTTCCTTGGCATAATCATATATTTTGTAAAATATATGGTTATGCCCTTTTTTAAATACATTTGCTCGATTTTTAACCGAATATTAAAATATATAAAATCGGATAATATGAACGTAGTAGCCGTAGCAAACAAAAGAAAGTTGGAGGAATATTTTGAAATCATTCTTTCAGAATTCCATAAATATTGTGTTGGAAACGAAATGATAGATGGAGTTCCAATAAAGGATTTAATTACAATAAAAAATGCTAAGGAGTCGTTTGAATTTGAATGCCTTGGCTGGAATTTTTGTATTAAAAAAGATTTATATCCTTTCGAAGGAATTGCATATCTTAAAACATATGAAATTATTGATAATCATAATGATTATCCAAATAAAAAATTAGAGCCCCTTTCTGAAATAGACATTGTATATCAATTGCGGAGTATGAATTTTAGATTTGTAAAAAGTATGCCTAAAAATGTGACAGCTGGTAGAAATAACGATGGAACTTATCAACCCGTTTCAGTTGACACTTCAGGAATTATAAATTTTAATAAGCAATTTATCATGCAATTATATGCCACTCTGCAGAATAAGCATAAACATTTATGATAATATATCTACAAGTTCACTAACAGAAACATCAAATTCCTTGGCAATTTTTCTAAGCATATTAATTGAGGAATTAACAATTCCAGTTTCTATCCGTCTTATCTGAGTATTGTTTGTTTTTATTCTCCTGGCCAGTTCTCTTTGCGAAATGTCCTTTTGTTCCCTCAGAAGAACAATTTTCTTTCCTAATTTTTTTAAATAAACTTCGTCTTTCATACTTTTTATTAAAAATTATTTGACCTGCATCTATTGATTTAACTGCAAATGTATAAATTATTTTTGATAAAGTGAAACTTATTTGATGCCACAGCGTATAAATAAGCAATTAGAATAAATATTCTTGTTTACCCCACACAATAAAACTCATTTCCTGGCACTGGATAATGAGGTTAGCTCGCATCGAATAAATTTTATTGCCGTTCACCAAGTATGGTGGAGCATTTAAACTTAAAACCAAATGTGCCATGAAAACGAAAACAAATGTACAAATGAATTGTCCCAAATGCGGAAGCGATATCAATGTAGATGAACTTCTTGTTTCTCAATTCGAACTGTCAATTAAAAAAGATTTGGAAGCTGAACTCCTTAATAGAGAGTCCGAACTCAATCAAAAGAAAAATGAAGTATATGAAATGTCTCAGCTACTTGTTAAAGAAAAGCAAGAGATAGAACAACTCATAAACTCGAAAGTACAATCCCAGAAAGAGTTTCTTGAAATATCTATTCGCAAGGAAGTGAATGATGAGAAATCCACACAGTTGCAGGAGTTGGAGAAAGAATTGACCAATAAATCATCACAACTTAAAGACCTCAATGCTACCAAAGCGCAGGTGGAGCGCCTAAAACGTGAGATGGAAGAAGCTGAAACCAGAATCATCCTGGAGAAGGAAAAAGAACTTACTCTGCGTTTAGAAGAAGCTCGTTCATCAATTAAGGAACAAGTGCAACAAGAAAGTTTTTTAAAACTACGTGAAAGAGAAAAAGTTATTGAAGATTTGAAAAACAAACTTGATGAGGCTAAACGCAGTGCTGAACAAGGAAGCATGCAACTTCAAGGCGAGATTCAAGAACTTGAAATCATTGAACTGCTAAAAGAATTTCATCCGTATGACGAAATAACTCAATCAAAGAAAGGTTCAAATGCGGCAGATATACTTCAAATCTGTAGGACAAACAATGGAGCAGAGTTTGGAAAGATTTATTATGAATCGAAGAGAACAAAATCCTGGAGTAATGAATGGATAACAAAGTTCAAACAAGATAACCTTAATACGAAAGCTGATATTCTTGTTCTTGTTACGAATGCCTTACCAAAAGACATTCAACGATATGGTATCATTGATGGAATATGGGTGTGCAGTTTTAATGATGTAAAAGAACTTTCGCTCGTTTTAAGATATGGTCTGCTAAAAATTCAGGCGGTTGCGGTAAAGCAACATGGTAAAGAGTCAAAGATGGAATTGCTTTACAATTATCTAACAAGTGAAGAATTTAAAAACGTATTTGAATCCATACTTGAAGGATTTAAAACAATACAAGATTCGCATCACAGCGAAAAACTAAAAATGCAACGGATTTGGAAAGAACGTGAAAAAATTCTTGAGCGTGTGCTATTCAATTCAATCGAATTCTACGGTTCGATAAGAGGCATTGCTGGAACAGCAATACCCGAAATAAAAATGCTTGAATCCCTCCCACAAGCAATCTAAGAACCCTTAAAATTTAATGTAATCTGACAAGGAACCTTACGGTTCGAGATTGTCATGTTCTTAAGTGACAGTGCCATGTCGCTTATTAATATGACTTATCTCAAGAAGTGAAAGGAGCGTGGGGCTCCTGCTCACTTCCTTGTTATGATTTTAAATAAATAGTAATAACCAATAATTAAAAACAAAAAAACACAATGAAAACGAAAACAAATCAGAGAAGGTCGTCAACAGATGATGAACTATTTCAAATCTTCGGTGATATAATTTTAGATGATATGTTACTTGAAGAAGCTGTCTATGAAGCCAAAAGAGCATTCACATTCATAAACCAAGATGCTCTCAATCGGAATAATAATTTTTTAGAAATGGAGGACGAATGAAAGATAAAAATAAAAAAGAATTTGAGCGAATGTCTTTTGACCGCCATATCTGGACTTGTTTTATGGAATTCTTAGAAGCCAACCATGTGAAAACTGCGGATGGCGGCAAACGATTAAAGGAAGGCATTAAATACGGTTGGAAAGAAACAAAAAAGAGAAATCCAATTGTACCAAAAGAACTATGGGAGGAGATGCTTTTGAGGCATCTCCATTATTTGAATTACAACTAAAATTAATCATTAACTAAAAAATCAATTAGCCATGAAAAACATTTACAATCAGCGTCTGCAAAAATTTGCCGACCACTTAGCAAAAATTAAAAATCATCCTGAAGAAGGATTGTTTGAAACTGTAACTCTTGTTGCACTTGAAGAGCACAGGAGCATTTATTATGATGTCAAATATCATCATTGGGTATTTGAAGAACTGCCAGCTTGCTATGATGAATGGGGTTATGATGGAAAATATGGGAATCCATTATGGGAAAACTCTGACCAAGAAAAAGGTACTGTAACCTCGGTTCTAGAGTTTTTCAATCTAAAACTTGATGAATTTTTACACCTATTTGATGTAAACGGCTTTCAGAATGTGCTCAGTTTTGGTGGAGATAAACTTAATGAAATGTCTGATGGAAGTGCAATTGCAAGAAATATTGTTGAGATTATCAATAGAAGAATGGAGGAAGTTTAATTTCTCTCAGAAATCCACGGCCTATTGCGGTGGTAATTGACTATAAATGAAAGACAAAATTTTAGTACGAATAACGATGAAAGGAGTAAATATAATGTTGTTGTTAATCAAATTTCCTTTTTTTCTAAAGATTAGACCTATTAAGGGTAGAAAATGTTTTTGTATGAAAATGATGAAAGCTGTACGGTCCGAAAAAAATATCTCTCCACATGGCGGAGCTGTACCTATCCTTAAAAAAATTAAGGAGTTCGGAATTCCACAGGTCATTCGTGCATGCTTGGGTAAAAGGGTCGCCCAATCAAACTTTGGCTATGAGGACATCCTCATAGCCTGGGTATTGACGTCTCTTTGCGGAGGAACAAGATTGGACCATATTACAAAAATGAAAAAGAAATTATCAATCATTCCTGGATTGAAATTGCCTAGTCACGATACACTCGGAAGAGGAATGAAAAAACTGGCAACAGAGACATTAACTGCAAGAAATATTTCTCATCATAAAGATGCTAAAATTATATATACTGACTATAATGATAATATTCAGATGAATCGAATGCTTGTCAAATCAACTAAAAGAGCTGGCGCCCTTAAAGAAGGTCAGTCATATACTCTTGATGTTGATGCCACTTTTATAGCAACTGAATGTAGAGGTGCGAACAGAACAATAACTGACGGAGGGAAAATTGATTATAATAAGATTGGCTTTAATCCAATGGTATGCTTAATTCAGAATCTTCCTGTATTTGTTAGCATGAGAAACGGTAGCGCAGGAGCTCGATTCCAACTCAAAGAATGTTTAGAAAATTGTTTGAATTTATTAAGTGAGTCAAAAATAAAAGTTGGGCGAATAATCAGCGATGCCGCAGGATATAGTAAAGAGGCTTTTGAAATGATTGATTCTAAAGGAATTAAATTTAATGTGCGGTTTCCTTATACAGTTAAAATGGAAACTTTTAAAGGCGAGTTGAAAAAATGTAGTGGATGGAGGAAGACTGAAATTGAAACAGCAAATTTTTTCTGGAATTGTGAAATTGCTGACATTCCGTATAAAATGTTTGATAAACCTTATGAAAAACATATATCAAAAACCTGGAGAGTTGTTGCAATAAGAATTCCTAATGACGAAACTCTCAAACTGATTGATAAAGATGAATTTGAAAGAAAAATGATGACTAAAGAAAAGTTAAATTCCTTATCGGCTAAAAGTGTTTTAAAACCATCTGGCAAAACCTATAACGATTTAAATTGGAAAGAAATTGATGGATATTCATATAAATTTTTTATAACAAATGATTTTGAGAGAACTTCTGAAGAGATTGTTCTTGAGTATAACAAAAGGGGAAACGCAGAGAGAAAATTTTCATTTATGAAAAATGATTTTGGATGGAATCTCCCGCCTTTTATGAATATGAATGAAAATGCTGTTTTTATGATTGCCGCTGCTTTAGCTAATAATGTATTTAGAGCAATGGTAATGACTTTCAAAAAAGAAATACCTGAATTAAGACTCAATGCAAGATTGCCTGAATTTCAATTCATTTTTATTGACGTTGCATGTGAATATATAAACAACACTTTCATTTTTTATAACACTGATATGCCCTATGAAAAAATAATGTAAAATGACTTTATGGAGGATTATTTGCCCTTTCCTTGCGGACTGGGCCATAGCCCGTTGGAGTTAATTCTAAACATTTTTTCATACCTTAGCAAAAAACAGATGACCAATGGGCTCAATAAATGAAAGATTAGCTATAAAAGATGATGAAGGAATTAAAATTTTATTTCCTACAATTGAAAACAACCAAATGCAGTTATTACTTATTTATGAAGCTAGTGAAAGTCTTCATAATAAAGACTTAAAAGACGAGATTGTGAAATTTTTAATAAAAAAAGGAGCAAAGGATATTGCAGTATATGTAAACTCTTCAATATATTTTAAATTGCCAGGAACCTATTCTAAAGTCGCTCTTCGAATATTAAATGATGAATTTGAAATACATATAGCTAAATTTGAATCGAAGCACAAGGGGAAAATATTTTGGATTTTTAATTACATATTAAAATATGGCAAAGTGAATCAAACTTTTGGAATTGCTGGCCGTGGGAACAAAACTTTTTATGACAATTTTATAGAGAATCTTGAAAAATTTGTTTTAAGCTTGAGAATTCGAGCTAAATTTCGGACTAAACTTCGTCATCTGAAGGATATATAATTTCATCCTTTTCTATAATACCATTCTCTTCAAGCCATAATACTACCTTGAAATACCATACTCGTATAGTTAAATATGCTATTCTTATATAAGAATTAATTTTCAATGCTTAAAAAAGTAATGTTCTTTTATAAATAGCCTGAAAAATCAAAAAATCAATATATGTTAACAAAAAAGACCAGAGCAATTGCTCTGGTCTTCATTTTTCCCTTAACTTAAAATACGACCTGCGTAATTAAGGAAATACTGCGGGACATTTTTTAATTTGTCTCTTCTCAGAGAAGGCCTTAAATATTACCCATTCAATGCTTCTGCACCACCAACAATTTCTAAAATTTCGTTAGTGATCGCTGCCTGACGAGCTTTGTTATACATCAATTTTAGTTCTTTAATAAGCGTACCAGCATTATCAGTTGCTTTATGCATGGAAGTCATACGTGCTCCATGTTCAGCTGCGTGTGAGTCCAATAATGCTTTGAACAACTGAGTTTTTAATGAACGGGGAATCAAATCAGCAACAATGAATTCTTTATTCGGTTCAAAAATATAATCGCTTGCTTTCGTTTCTTTAGTAGTTACAGGAGCTTGTACTGGCAAAAATTGTTCTACTGTTGTAATTTGTACCGCAGCATTTTTAAATTGGTTATACACCAATTCAACTTTATCAAATTGTGCGTCAGTAAATAAAGACATTATTTTTTCGGCAACAGGTGCTACGTTTGCGAATGTTAAGTTTTCAAACAATTCGTTTAAACCGCGTGGCATATCAGAACCAACAATTCCGTACTCTGTTTTCTTAAAAAAGTCTGCTGCCTTTTTACCAATAGCTAAAACACTTACTTTAGAACCGCTATATTGCTCTTTCGCCAAACGGTTTGCTGCTTTAATTACATTCGCATTAAAACCGCCACACAATCCACGATTAGAGGTTATTACTACAATCAACACATTTTTTACAGGGCGTTGTTTGGAATAAACACCATCAGAGCTATCCAAACTTGCACTTAAGTTTTCTAAAATTTCTTTTAGTTTGCCTGCATAAGGACGCATTTGAACAATGGCATCTTGTGCTCTACGCAATTTTGCAGCGCTAACCATTTTCATAGCGCTGGTAATTTGCTGTGTAGAACTTACAGATGTAATACGGTTACGAACCTCTTTTAAATTTGCCATTTAACTTGATGTGCTAATTTTTTGATGTGCTGATGTGCTAATTGATACTATCAGCACATCAGCACATTGTCTAATCAATTAATTATTTTTTGTATTTACCTGATAAATCTTTTGCAACAGCCTCAAGAACGTTTGTTAATTCGTCAGTGAATTTGCCTGCTTTTAATTGATTCAACACGTCTTTGTGTTTTGCTTCCAAAAAGGCGATATAATCTGCTTCAAATTCTTTCACTTTATTTACCGGCACATCACGCAATAAACCTTTTGTACCACAATAGATAATTGCAACTTGCTGTTCAACACGGAAAGGAGAGAACTGTGCTTGTTTCAAAATTTCCACGTTACGGGAACCTTTATCAAGTACTGATTTAGTAGCAGCATCAAGGTCAGAACCAAACTTAGAGAATGCCTCCAACTCACGATACTGTGCCTGATCCAACTTTAAGGTACCAGCCACTTTTTTCATTGATTTAATTTGAGCATTACCTCCAACACGTGATACCGAAATACCCACGTTAATTGCTGGACGAACACCTGCATTAAATAAATTCAACTCCAAAAATATCTGACCATCAGTAATAGAAATAACGTTTGTAGGAATGTATGCAGAAACGTCACCAGCTTGTGTTTCAATAATAGGCAATGCTGTTAAAGATCCACCACCTTTTACAATTCCTTTGATAGAATCAGGTAAGTCGTTCATGTTTTTTGCAATGTCATCATTCGCATTGATCTTAGCGGCACGCTCTAATAAACGGCTGTGTAAGTAAAATACGTCACCAGGATATGCTTCACGGCCCGGAGGTCTACGTAACAACAATGAAACCTCACGGTAAGCAACAGCTTGTTTAGAAAGATCATCATAAACGATCAATGCCGGACGACCGCTATCGCGGAAGAACTCACCAATAGCTGCACCTGCAAACGGAGCATAAAACTGCATTGGAGCAGGATCAGATGCTGTTGCAGATACGATCACAGAATATGGCATTGCACCATTCTCTTCCAATACACGTTGAATGTTTGCTACAGTTGACCCTTTTTGACCAATTGCCACATATATACAAAATACAGGTTGACCTGCTTCGTAAAATTCTTTTTGATTAATGATGGTATCAATAGCAACTGCTGTTTTACCGGTTTGACGATCGCCAATAATTAACTCACGCTGACCACGGCCGATAGGGATCATGGCATCTATCGCTTTCAAACCAGTTTGCAATGGCTCGTTTACCGGCTGACGATAAATTACACCCGGTGCTTTACGCTCCAAAGGCATTTCATATAATGTTCCTGTAATTGGACCTTTTCCGTCAATCGGATGTCCCATTGTATCAACCACACGGCCTAACATCCCTTCACCCACCTGGATAGAAGCAATTTTACCGGTACGTTTTACAATATCACCTTCTTTGATTTCGTTTGATGAACCTAAAGTTACAGCACCAACGTTGTCTTCCTCTAAATTCAATACAATTCCTTTTAACCCACTTGCAAATTCGATCAACTCACCTGACTGAACTTTAGAAAGGCCGTAAATACGGGCAATACCATCACCTACTTGCAATACGGTACCAACTTCTTCCAATTCCTGTTCTGATTTGAAACCAGATAATTGTTGTCTTAATATTGCAGATACTTCTGCTGGTTTAACTTCTGCCATTTTGTTTTTAGTTTAAAGTTGTAAAAGTTTAAAGTTTAAAATTTAAAATTCTTTAAGAGTTAGTAAAACTTTCTAACTTTCAAACTTTAAATTTTCTAACTATTTTATATTTCTTTAATAAAAGGATTTTCTTTAAAAGTATGTTTTAAGTTGTTGATCTTTCTTGCAATACTTGCATCTACTTGTTTATCCCCCACGCGAATGATAAATCCTCCGATGATATTTTTATCAATTTTCTCCTGGATCTCAACATCACTGTTACTAACGCCTTTAACAATTTCCATCACTTTTTTACGAATGACATCATCAATCCCGCTTGCAGTAGTAACAACAGCAGTTAATATTTTTTTCTTTTCTTTATATTGATTTACAAATTCAATAGCAATTTCAGCAAGATAAATTTCACGTTTTTTATTGGTGATCAGTTGAATATAAGCATCTGTTACTTTATTCAATTTACCGGCAAATATTTCTTTTAAAACTGCTTGTTTTTTATCGGTATTAATAATAGGGCTTTTCAGGAACGTAACAAAATCATGGTTCGATTCGGTTAAGTGCACAATAGTTTGCATATCAGCATATGCCTGTTCTAAAACACCTTGCTCCATAGTTAGATCTATGAATGATTTTGCGTACCGTGCTGCTACTCTTGTTCCTTGCATACTTTTAGTTGTTGGTTATTGGTTGTTAGTTGATAGTTGCTGAATTGCTAACAACTATCAACTACCAACCAACAACTAATTTAAATTAACGTCTTTTAATAAAGTATTTACTAAACTTTTTTGTTTTTCATCACTTGATAATTCTGATTTTAATATTTTTTCAGCAATATCAATTGAAAGTGTAGCCACCTGATTTTTTAGTTCGGTAATAGCTGCCATCTTTTCGTTTTGAATATTTTCACGGGCACTTTTTAATAAACGCTCTCCTTCTTTGGTAGCCATTCCTTTAGCTTCTGCTATCATTTTTTCTCTGATCTCACGGGCATCTTTTAATAATAACTCACGTTCTGTTTTTGCTTCAGCCAAAATACGTTCGTTGTTGGATTGCAACATTTTCATTTCTTGTTTTGCTTTTTCAGCAGAAGCAAGAGCTTGTTCAATTGACTCTTCACGTTCTTTGATCATTCCAAGAATTGGAGCCCAGGCAAATTTTTTCAATAAAAAAAGAATGATAGAGAAAGAAACGATCATCCAAAATATCAAGCCTAT
>JAZKBX010000098.1:0-9992 GCA_040388455.1 Bacteroidota bacterium | reverse complement strand
TTGAGATTTTTACTTGATCAGAACTACTAATAGTCCAATAACCATAGCAAAGAATGCAGCACCTTCAACAAGTGCAGCAGCCAAAATCATTGATGCACGGATATCGTTAATTGCCTCTGGTTGACGTGCGATTGACTCCAATGCACTTCCACCGATACGACCGATACCAACACCAGCTCCTAAAGCAGCAACACCTGCTCCTAAAGCGGCAACACCATAACCAATTTCTCCAGCTAATAATACGGATGATAACATGTTGTAATTATTTTTTTGTTTTTGTTCTACCGGATTTTACTGTTGCTTTGGCTGCCGGCAAAACTACCCAACCAAAACCAATATTTTAATTACGCGTGATCGTCAACGTGATTGTGAATTTCATGTCCTTCATCCACAGCAGCACCAAAATAAATTGCGGCTAATAAAGTAAACACGTATGCCTGTAAAAATGCTACCAGCAATTCCAACGCCCCCATAAATATGGTAAAAACCAATGAAAGGATAGAGACTCCAAAACCGAGCCCTACGTTCATTTCACCAAAAATAAATATCAAACTGAAAAATGCTAATGAAATAATGTGCCCTGCAGTAATGTTTGCAAACAAACGTATCATTAATACGAAAGGACGCAAAAACACACCTAAAATCTCAATAGGAGTAAGAATAACCAATACACCAACGGGAACACCCGGCATTGCAAATACGTGTCGCCAATAATGCTTATTTGCAACTACAAACGTGATCAGCAATACAAACCCTGCTAAAACCATTGCAATTGAAATACTTCCTGTAACATTTACACCACCCGGAAAAAATGGCACCAATCCTAATAAATTGTTTATCCAGATAAAGAAAAATACAGTTAAAAGAAAAGGAAGAAATTGCTGGTATCTTTTTTCACCAATACTCACTTTAGCAACATCATCGCGGATAAAAAGAATTAATGGTTCAATAAATGATTGCAACCCACGTGGTGCTTTACCCTGGTTACGAGTGTATGCTTTGGCTACCGAAACAAAGATCAAGATCATTAACAACATGCTGATGAACATTGCCATTGCATTTTTTGTAATTGAAAAATCCCATAAATTTGCTGTAGCTTCTTCTGAAACCGTATCCGTTAATTCATCTATCACAACCAGGCTGCCTTCTTCAAGAGCGTAGATGTAATTTACTCCATGGTAGTGTCCTTTTCCATCATGACCAAAATGAGATGAAGAAAAAACCTCAAAACCTTTATCTGTTTTTGCAATTACAGGCAATGAAATAGAAGTGTGGCCGAATAAATGCCATTGGTGATTATCTGCAACATGCTCTATGATTGTCTCCCCCGCATTAAAAGGCTTCACTCCGTGCTCATCCTCATGATGAGCAGGTGTTGATTCGGCTACAGGAGCAGTTTCAGGTTCCTCTGCAAATCCTTTATAAGAAATAAAGAGCAGGGCGAAAACAAGTAAAAAACGTTTGAAAATATTGATTTTGTTGGTCATTGCACGTTAAACTTTACATCAATTTTTTAATTCGGATGCAAATTTAGACAATTAAAATCAAATATGTTAAAAGATTTAAAAGCTTTTTTTTATGATTTCTATCAGTTAAAAAACGGGAAGCACAAACGGCTGGTTTTGAACGACAAATCTACTTTTTAAAGTGTTTAAGGAGAGTAACAACTTCAAATATGCTGTATAAAAAATACAACACTAAAAATAAGATGACAAAGCCCAATGCTGCTTTGCCTTTTAACAAAGCATAAATTACAATTACCATAAGGTAAACGAATAACTTGGCCCCGGAAAGCGCCATAAAATTGGTAATGAATTTCCTGGGACTTTGTTCAGATGATTTTACCAAAACAATATGGATCAATGCTGTTACAATAATGAAGAAGCCCCAAAGCAACCAGCCCAGATCCGTTTGAAAACGAAGAGAGGCGTATTGCTGCCAGAAATACAATACTCCCATTGTAAAGATCGAGAATAAGGCAAGTTGAATAAAAAATGATCTTAAAGGGGAAAGCATGCTATTTTTTGAGTATATCTTTAATGAAATAATAAATAGCCAAAAACACGGAGAGAAGTGTAAGTACTAATGTAAAAATCGGAAATTTTAATTGAAGCCATTTATCCAACTGGATCCCGCCCAACACCCCTCCGGTAATGATGGCAGCCATTTGTATGCCCATACCGGAGTATTTAAGGTAATCGTTAGGCCGTTTTTTCGGCAAGTTTTTGTTTGTCTGTTCGCTCACCTTTTATATCTTTTATTACTCCACCCATACTGCATGAACCTGAAAATACAGCACCCGGTTCAACAGCTATTTTATTGGTGATAATATCACCGGTTAGTTTTGCTGAAGCTTTTAAAGATAATAACTCAGAAACGGATATTTTCCCTTTTACTGTTCCAGACACATCTGCATTCTGGCAAATTGCTTCTCCATCAATACTGCCGGAAACTCCAATAACCAATTTCCCTTTTACAGTGATAGATCCTTTCAATGAACCATCAATACGGATATCTCCGTTAGTTGTGACATCACCTTCAATAATAGTTCCTGCACCAATTAAATTTACCGATGGGGTTTCTGAATTGTTTTCTTTTGCCATAGATCTATTGAACATTGTGAATGAAATTAAATGTTTATAAATGCGAAACTAAATGAAAAATGGTAAAAAAACAAAATTATTTCGTTTTTTAGAGGTTTTTGATGCAGTTTAAGACACGCTTTCCCCTTTTTACCGCAGAGTGCGCAGAGATTTTATGCAGAGTGCAGCAGTTTATTATTTATTTGTGTTTCTCTGCGGTTCTTTGCGTAAAATCTCTGCGAACTCTGCGGTTATTTGTTTTTTTGCGTAACCTAAAGCCTATTTAAAATTTTCAGCGAAGAACTTTTGATATTCTTCAATATTCTTATCCTTATAAAAAACAGTATAATTTTCTGCTGAAATTATAAACGCCTGATATGTTCCCGGTATCAGGTCAGCGAATGCCCCCTTGTTATCTTTAAAAAAATCATAATAATTCATTGCCTGCGCCTTTCCATCAAAGCTTTTAACACTAACCAATTGATGGGCTATATCCAGGAAAACACTGGAAATGGCTAATTCTTCAGTACCAAAGGATTCTTCATTCAAATCAGAAAGCTTTGTTTTGAATTTATTGATATCTCCCTTGCCATTTTCAACAATTACCAGCCAATAATACTCCCCCTCTGCTTTAAAAACAAATTTTGGTTGGGCCTGTGTTGTATCCTTTATTACAGCAGTTGTAGTACTTTTTGCGGTATCGGCTACGGGTATTTCAGGATTTTTTTGTTTCCTGATCAAATCCAGCATTTCCTGTGCCTTTTCTTTAACAGGTTCTTTTGGGTATTTAATTACTACTTGTGTTAGTGCTCTTTCAAAAGCATTTATATCCTGCAATCTACCTATACAAAGCGCTTTTACAAAATCAAACTGTGGCATCAGATAATTTTTAGCATACATTGTATCCGCAGTTTGACATCGGGCTAAAGCTGCACTATATTTCCCTTCGGCATAAAGCTGATATGTTTCAGCATAAAAATTTTCGACCTGGCTTTTACTTGCCATCGCAATTTTAGCATAACCCGGATTTTGAATGATCTTGGCATACTCCGAATCAGGATAATCTTTTAATAAAATATTTTTATAATAATCTGATTTTGTCAGATCATTCATTGTTAAGTAAGTCCGATACAACTGATAATACGATGCAAGTTTGAATTTATTATCGGGGTAACGCTTCAATAACTCTTCAAATGTTTCAACTGATTTCGCATTATTTAATAATTGCTCCTTATAAATGGAACCAATATTATAGTAGGCATTTATTATTTTTGTATTCGATTTAGTAAGGGCATCAGCAGTAAGAGGGATACTTTTTAAATAATAATTTTTGTCTTTTTTATTTTTAGTTCCGTTATTTTCTGCAATCAGATTATCTTTACTTTCTGTAGTATCAACAAGTTCATCCTCCTCTGCAATTTCATTGGATACAGACTCCTGCTCTTTTTCACTTCTGCGCCAATTATCTTCCAACTTGCGTGGACCCCATTTTTTATTAAACTCTCCAACACCAAAATTAACGGTGGTAGGGTTATAAAAATACCATGCATTGGAACCAAAGCCTTCCGTAGAAGTGGTACCTTTTGGCGGCACAAGTGGTGGCGGGTTGTTTAATTCCTCCTGCTTCTGCTCTTCTTTTAGTTTTTCATCCTCTTCTATTTTAGCAATTATTCCTTCAATAGCCTTGTTGCGATCTTTTTCAGATAACCTGGCCATAGCTTGCAAACTGTCTTCAAGTGCAATAACATTCAGATTTACAACCAAAGCGGTTAAACTTTTTTTCTTAGCCTCAATGAGTGCATAATCCGGATAATCTTTCGGTAAAAACGTCATTGCACTGTCGTAATTCGCTTCCGCAGATTTATAGTTAGTTTTATAAAAATAAATATCCGCTCTTTTCAGGTATGATAATGCTTTTTGTGTGTTGTTTGTAACGCTTTCCTGAATTGATTTATCCAGATAGGCAATGGCAAGAGGGGTATCTTTCTCTTTATCAGCCACTTCCGCAAGTGCATAATAGATCTGATCGCGATACTCTATATTTTTATCGTCTCTGAGCATACGGTTCAGTTGCTTTTTTATAAGCTTACTATCTCCTGATCCTGAATCATATAGCTTTCCCCGTTTGATCTGGGCAGTGAATTCCATTTCATAAGAAGGGTGCAAAGCCGGAACCAAACTGTAATAGGTGGATGCCCTTATATTATCACCCATCTTTTCGTATAACTGAGCCAGGACAAAGGTATAACGAGCCTTCGTGGTTTTTTTTCTTGTAAGTTCAATAGCCTTTGTTAAGTGGGTGATCGCTATGGGATAGTCATTTTTTTTAATATAAAAATCAGCAGAAACAATAGCAAGTTCCCGCTGAAAGGCTTTTTCTTTCGGAAAATCTTTTGCATTTCTTATATCATCAATGATGGTTTCGGATTTGGAAAGACTGCCTATTTCATTATTGGTTCGGATCATCCACAGCATTCCACTATATTTAGCTTCCGGATTTGGATATTTTTTAGAAACATATTCAAACATTTCCAGGGCGGAGAAAAAATCGCGTTTGTAAAAATGGCCTTTGCCAATAAGCATATAATTTTCATCTATCCAACGACAGGCATTCGGGATCTCTTCCTTGTTTTTAGGGTTAATTATAGCATGACGCTGAATAACAGTAGAGGATTTTTTAATTGACTTGTCAAAATCGCTGTAATAATTTTTGGCGCTTTTGTTATCCGGATAAATAAAAAGTGGAAGGATCTTTATAAAATCATCCTGATTGGCTGTTTCTACTTTTTTAATCGATTCTTTTAAATATTCTCCGGAATAAAAATAGCCATTGTAGCGAGCATTCATATTATGCCAGCCACGGTGCATAACTGTATTTTTTTTAGTTGTGCAGGCAGTCAGAAGAAATAAAAAGCAACAAAAAGAAAGGGTACGTATAGAAAATGTATTGTTATTTTTCATTTAATCAATTTCAAATATTCCGGCTCACCCGTTTTTGTTAACCCAATTATTCATCAAGATTAACAATACAACTATAAAAATGCAAAAATATTTTATTTTTATGTAAATACACTACTAATTCTTAAAACTCGTAATCTTTATCATTTTTGTCACCCCGGACTTTTCAGGGTATCTTGCTTATATTGACCTCATTGGCTATTGATTGCCCTCTCCATTAAACGGTAGCAAAAAGCAAACCGGATTAACATGGCTGACAAAAAAACCAGTGTAGCTTTATAACTTCTAACCCCGCCAAAAAAGCGGGGTTAGAGAGATAATGTCAAAAAATGATTTCGTTTAAACCGATATTAACAGTTTACTCTTTTATTATTTTTTCAATCAACGTTCCGCTATTCGTTTTTATATGCAAAAAATATACCCCGGCAGGAACGTTTTCCATTTGAAGTGTAGCAGCAGAATTTACTATTCTCCACGAACCAACTTGTGCCCCAATTACATTGTACATTAACACATCCGCTGAATTTTCAATTCCTGTTAAAGTTATTGAAGCACTAAAAGGATTTGGGAAAACAGAGACCACAGATATTTTGCTTGCAGTTTCTGCCTCAATACCGGTACATAAATCAACAAGTATAGTTTGAGAAGCCATATCAGTACAGGTATACACATCTGAATATGTATAAACAATAGGCCAGTTGCCGGAACCTGCCACTGCAGGATCAAAAACGTTTGCTGTTACCCCTGTACCAGTATAGGTGCCACCAACAGGACTACCACCTGCTAATGTTAGCGGTGAATCGTTATCACAAACAATTAATGGCGTTTGAGTATAAGTAACTACCGGTAATGGCCTTATAATTACTTTAACTGATTTTATATCAAAACATCCACCTACCGATTTTTTTATGTAATAGGTACCATTTACTGCAACAGCTGTTGGATTAGTTAAAGGAATTGTTGCAATAATGTCAGTCCAATAAGTTACCGTTCCTGTGGTTGAGTTTAAATCAGTATAGGTATTAGTCACATCCACTGTGATTGGAAAACATACCGCTGGCGGATCTATTACATTTAAATCAGGTGTTGTATCAATAACTATTGTTACCGGCTTGATATCAGTACAGCCTCCTGTGGCTATTTTCTGAATGTAATAGGTTCCGCTGGAATCTAAAGCGCTTGGGGTTGTTAATGAAATAGTTGCACCTGCATCGGCCCAATAGGTTACTGTTCCGGTGGTTAAATTTAAGTCAGTAAATGTGCCTGTGATATCAATTGTACCCGGGGAACATACCGCTGTAGGATCAGTAACACTTAAATTTGGTAAGGCATTTATTGTTACCACTACTGGCTTAATATCAGAACAACTTCCTACAGCTGCCTTAATATAATACGTTCCACCTATACTTATACTTTGTGGCGCTAATAATGGATCTGTCGCTAATGAATTGGTCCAATAAGTGATTGATCCGCTGGTTGCAGTATATGTGCTGCTCGTGGTTATATCAATAATATTGGGCGAACAGGTAGTTGTGTCAGAAACAGTGAGGATGGGAGTATCAATTACTGTAAGTGTACTGATATTAGAATTTACAGTAGGTCCACTTATGATTACACATCGATATTGGAAATTATTTTTATAAGATATTTGTCCCCCTAGAACAGTGAGTGTATTTGTATATACCCCGCTATGCTCACCATCATTATAAACATCATTAAAAGGGAAATTACTATCAGGCCTATATTGCCATTGGTAGGTAATATTTATTCCGGTTGCCGCAACAGAAAAAACGGCATCACTTGCTCCACAGGATGAAACATCAACCGAATTAGTGGTAATTGCAAAAGCAAAATCTGCCATTGGGCGCTTAAATACCCCTCCACCTTTAGTTCCTGCAAAAATATCTGTACCGCTTTCAGCTAATCCATAAACGTTATAATTCCCTAAATTTGTGTTTACCGCAGTCCAGTTGTTTGCGCTATCATTGGATAAAAACACGCCATCGCCATCAGTTCCTAAAAAAATGTTGTATCCGCTAATGAATAAGGACTTAGCAATTGGCAATGGGGGCTGTGGCAAACCGTTATTTCTGTCGTACCAGTTGGCTCCATCATCATTGGAGGTAAATACTCCATTATTTGTTCCTGCAAAGATACGTGTACCACTTATAGCCAATGTGTTGACATAAGCAGCTCCTATACCATTATTAACCTGCGCCCAGCTACCTCCAATATTGCTTGAATAAAACACTCCACCATAGAAAGTTCCGGCAAAAACTTTTGTTCCCATAACCGCTAAGGAAATTACATCTGTATTGGTCAAACCGGTATTGACAAGCGTCCAGGTGGTTCCGCCAACAGTTGACCGATACACACCACCACCAGTCCCAAATTGAGTACCAGCATAAATATACCCACCTCCTACAGCGAATGAAGATATATTCAGGTTAACTCCAAGGCCGGTATTCATGGCTGTCCAACTGGCTCCGTTATCTGTTGAACGATATACCCCATTTTGTTCGGTCCCAACAAAAATAGTTGTTCCACTAGTAATTAATGTATTTATTAAATTAGTAGCAGGTAAACCAGAATTTGCAGAAGTCCATGGTCCTGTATTAAGGGTTGTTTTAAACACTCCTAAGCCGTAAACTCCGGCAAATACATTTGTCCCGGTTGAAGCTAATGATAATGATTGAGCATTGGTATTTGTTATACCATCATCAGATGTCCAAAGACCACCATCGTTGATGGTAGTGTATAATCCCTTGCCATCAGTACCGGCAAAAACGATGGCCCCGCTTTGAAACACGGCATGAACACCTTTACCCGGCAAGCCTGTAGTTACTGTTGTCCAGTTACTACCATTATCTGCTGATCTATCTATTCCTCCGGTACCACTAATAGAGCCATAACCTGCATAAATTGTTGTACCATTTATGTTTATATCAATAGATTTCACAAGGAATCCCGGAGTGGAACGCGATATTGTCCAAGCGCCTCCGTTATTAACAGAGCTATAAACTCCCCCATCCACTCCGGCATACAACTTCGTTCCATTTACGGCTAATGAATTGACATAAATGTTTCCCAAACCAGAGTTTTTTTGTTGCCAGCTACCTCCATCATTTGCTGAAAGAAATACACCACCAGCACCTGTTCCAACAAATATATCTCCTCCGTTAACTAAAAGGCACAAAACATCTAAGGTTGTTCCTAAACCGGTATTAACGGCTGTCCAATTGCCGCTATAATTTGTTAATACAAAAACACCCAAGGAAGTTCCTGCAAAAATTTTATTCCCCTTTATGACAACAGCTTGTACCAGAAGTCCGAGACCAGTCAAATTACTACTTATTGACACCCAGCTAGTGCCACCATTTATGGATAAAAACACACCTCCGTTATACGTTCCAGCAAGAACAGTATCCCCGGTGATAGTTACGGCTAAAGCCTGA
The DNA here is from genome assembly GCA_040388455.1 of Bacteroidota bacterium. Taxonomy (GTDB): domain Bacteria; phylum Bacteroidota; class Bacteroidia; order 2-12-FULL-35-15; family 2-12-FULL-35-15; genus 2-12-FULL-35-15. The sequence goes on along the minus strand of JAZKBX010000098.1, from coordinate 997 downwards.
ACATCAGTGTTTGTTAAACCGATATTGACACTATTCCAGGTAGCACCGTTATCAGTGGTTTTAAACACTCCGCCACCAAATGTTCCTGCAAAAATATTAGATCCGCCTTTGGCAAAACATTTAACAATTCCACCACCGGGGCCTATTCCTTGCCATTGTGCATTTGCGCTCAATCCAATTAAAACGGAGAACATAATTGATAGGAGTAGTTTTCTTTTCATATTTGTTTGTTAAAAATGATTACACCGATTATTAAAATGATTACACCGATATTGTTAAATTGAATAATTGTCTAATGACCAATGACTAATTGCCTAGTGACTAATTTATTCGGCTATAAATTTACCTGTTGCAATTTGTTTATTATCCTGCAATAGCTTATAAAAATAAGCTCCATCAGGCAAATTAACCCTATCAATGGTAGCAGTTTTGCCTTTTATATTTTTTATTCTTTTTACTTCTTGCCCCAGCAAACCATAAATCACGAGATCCATTTTTCCTGTTCCTGAATTTCCTTTTATTTCGATGGTGGAAGATATACTGAAAGGGTTGGGATAAATGTTAACCTGAGCAGTATTGGTGCTTGTTTTATTAATGCCGGCCGATATTCCAAAATCACCTAAAGGGCGTTTGAATACACCACCACCCTTGGTTCCGGCAAAAATGCTTGATCCACTTATTGCTGAAGCAAAAACGGAAAAACTTGTTAACCCTGTATTGGCCGCAGTCCATGTATTTCCGGTATCACTTGAATAAAAGATCCCACCTCCGTCAGTACCTGCAAAAACTTTTTCTTCGTACATGGTGATGGTCATTACATCCAGATCAGTTAAGCCTGTATTCTTTGCCGTCCAATTGGTTCCGTTATCTATGGAGGAAAATACTCCACCAAATGTTCCTGCATAAACACGGGTACCACTGGTGGTGAGGGTGCTTACATTGGTATTTGTTAAACCGTTATTAACCTGTGTCCATGTATTTCCATCATCATTTGAAT
>JAZKBX010000097.1:0-3154 GCA_040388455.1 Bacteroidota bacterium | reverse complement strand
TCATCATTCTATCGGAAATATTTTTCTTGTGGCTTACTTTTTTACTAAGAAAAAGCGAAGATGCCATTGGGATATATGTAAGGGAAAGAATGAATGCACCAAGTATGGCAAATGAAACGGTTTGTGCCATCGGGCCGAACATCTTTCCTTCAATACCGATCAACGAAAGTATCGGCAGGTAAACAATTAAAATGATTATTTGCCCAAATGCAGCAGAGTTCATCATCCGGCTCGCACTTTTAAAGACAGTCTCATCCATTTGATTTGCTGAAAGCTTTGTTTGGCCACTTTGTAATTGACTTGTGGTAATCCGGTGAAAAATGGCTTCCACTATAATTACTGCTCCGTCCACAATCAAACCGAAATCAATTGCACCTAAGCTCATCAGGTTGGCGCTTACACCAAACAAATTCATCATACCAAGCGCAAACAACATGGAAAGTGGAATCGCAGAAGCAACTATTAATCCTGCTCTAAAATTGCCGAGAAAAAGCACCAGCACAAAAATTACAATCAATGCCCCTTCTATTAAATTTGTTTTAACAGTACTGATAGCACGATTCACTAAATCAGTCCTGTCTAAATAAGGTTCGATTACTACATCAGCGGGTAATGATTTTTGAATGGTTATCATTTTTTCTTTGACACGGTTAACTACATCGGCACTGTTTGCACCTTTGAGCATCATTACAACGCCTCCAACGGCATCTACTTCGCCATTGTAGGTGAGCGCACCATAACGTACAGCGCTTCCTAACCTCACATCGCCAACGTCCTTAATCAATACAGGAATACCATTCGGATTATTTTTTACAACAATGTTTTTTATATCATCGAACGAACCAATTAACCCCACACCACGAATAAAATAGGCATTGGGCTTTTTGTCTATATATGCACCGCCCGTGTTTTCATTGTTTTTTTCAAGAGCAGTAAATATTTCAGGAATGGAAATATTCATTGCAAGAAGGCGGTCGGGATTTACGGCTACTTCGTATTGTTTGAGTTGTCCGCCAAAGCTGTTTACTTCTGCTATACCAGGTGTTCCGTATAGTTGCCGGGCTACAATCCAATCTTGCATTGTTCGCAAATCCATTGCTGTATATTTTTCCTCGCTTCCCTTTTGTGGGTGAATGATGTATTGATAGATTTCACCTAAACCCGTGCTGACAGGGGCTAATTCAGGAGTTCCAACGCCTTTTGGAATTTTGCTTTCCGCTTCTTTTAATCTTTCGTTAATAAGCTGCCGGGCAAAGTAAACATTCACTTTGTCATCAAATACAGCAGTAATTACCGAAAGACCAAAACGTGAAATGCTTCGGAGTTCCACCAGGTCGGGTAGATTGGCTATACTCTGTTCAATGGGATAGGTGACCAACTGCTCCACTTCCTGTCCTGCAAGTGTTGGGCAAAGTGTGATGATCTGTACCTGGTTGTTGGTGATATCGGGAAGGGCATCAATAGGTAGTTTGGTGGCACTCCACACGCCCCAAATAATGAGCGCCAAAGTCATCAATCCAATGATGAATTTGTTTTTAATACTGAATGAAATGATTTTATCGAGCATAGTATTATTTTGTTAAATGATGGTGGAAGTAATGCCATACTCTCTCAGCTGTTGCTATCAATAAAATGATACATACGACAACCATTCCGGTTACCCGAAGAACAGCTTTAGAGGTTAATGGCCTATTGCCAGGGTTTTTATTTCTTTTTGATTTTATCATTAAATCTGTTGAAATGGACATTTATACTATTATCTGTGGAAATAGAGAATAGTATAAATCCGTAATAGCTCAAAGGCGGTTAAGCCTTAAGTAGAGAATTACAAAAAAAACAGATTTTAGATTTTAGGCGGTTGCCAGATGGAAAAGGAAATTTCTGATATTGAATTTTCAGAATATAAAGGCTTTTCAAGCGCAGTGAAAATTGCTTTAAAACCATGTGAAGATTCATATACAAGTGTTACGCCACCACAGCAGCTACATGTGCAGAGAGGTGAACATGAATCAGCAGAATGATGATCGGCATGACCGGTTTCCACATGCACACAGGAGACGATTTTGCAGTTGTCATCAATAGCAATATCACCGCATGTCTTAACAGACAAACCCAAAAAATAGATGGCTAATATGAAACTTAGAATTTTCACTTGTGGCAAATATAGGCAATTAAACTATCGGTTTTTTATGAAGTTGGACATTTTTAACCATTTTTTTAGCAAAATTTCATCAAAAATAGGTGGAAAAGCCAAACTGGAAACCTGCTGTACGTGCTGCCGGATTTCCTAACAGATCTCTTTGCCAATGGTATCTGTAATTGGCACGGATTACCGTTTGAGTTGATGGACGAAAGCTAATGCCGGGTACAATGGCAATAATATGGTCATACATATTTTCTCCTGTTTCATTGAAGGTTCCAACATTATAATCCGTGTATTCCGTTCGGAAAGCGAGGTTAATTGTACTGTTTTCCCACCCGAACATTTTACGTTTTACAATGGGCTGAACAATATCTAAAAATCCACCTTGCTGTTTATTTCCGAATTGTGGTGGAGAAGAATCAGGAACATCAACCATAGCCCAAACCCATTCGGCATTAAGGTATGTATTGATCTTAGGCATTGTAGTATTGAAGTCAATGGCAAAAACATCTACCCTTTTTTTATTGTCGATTACTATACCTTCTTCCTCAAATTTATTGTAAACGCCACCCATCCATGAAATACCAACTTCTCCAATTTTACGATGGCGAATGGCTGTTTTAGCCGTTATTAAAGGGACACCATTAAAACTTTCTTCAAAGCGTTCAGGGTTTTCCTTGCTTGCCGGAAGCCATGTTCTGTTTTCTTCATTGGCAATTATTTTATCGTCAAAGCCATTGGTTAAATAGGCTTCGTAAGCCCATACCAAATTGTTACGCCCGTATTTTCCGAAAATGCCAAAACCTACATTGCTCCATGTGGAGGGAATAATAGTTGTCGCTGAAATAGGACGGCTGATGAACGCCCATTTCGGCCCATCGTGGTTTTGATTAAATGCACCGATGGGATTCATTATTACGCCCCCACGTAAATTAAATAAAGGATGAAGTTCAATATCCATCGAAGCAAATTCAATGGCTATTTCTTTTCCTCCTTCTTCCAGTTCAATTT
>JAZKBX010000096.1:0-2543 GCA_040388455.1 Bacteroidota bacterium | reverse complement strand
AATCTTCTTAGGTTTGGGAGTGCCCGCCCGCCCCTAAGAAGATTTGAATGAATTAAAGCAAATGTACTGCAATTTTGGGCACTCAAAAATTGCTTCATAAAAGTATATTATTTTGGTAATATTAAAAAAAAGTTTTTCATGCGGGATTATATTCAGAAAAGAGATTTACCGACTTTTTGTTAATCTCCGTTTTCGCGAAGCCGTATTTATCAATATCTTCTTTCCTTTTTTTAATTGTATTTATCCATTCATTGCCTTGTTTGCAAAACTTCTTATCAATCTCAAAACCATATCCTTTCCTGCCTAATTCAAAGGCTGCAATGATCGTGCTTCCGCTTCCGGCTGTCGGATCGATAATAATATCGTTTTCATCTGTGAATATCTCTATTAACTTTTTGAGCAATTTTATAGGTTTTTGCGTTGGGTGCAGTTTTTCTATTTCGGCATCATCCCTCTCCCAATCAATGCAATTAAAAATCATTTTGCCGTGATTGTTGAACTTGGGTAATTTTTGCCGATATAAAACAAGCCCGTATTCGCAATTACCTACTATTTTCATGTTTGCCTTTAGTACCTGCGCTGAGAAGTTCTTGCGAAATACAAGGTTTATATAATTATTCAAGCCGTATCTCTTCGCCAGTTCGATGAAATACATTTGCTGATCAAAGGCGCAAAACAATATCATGCAGGGAGCCTGGCCTGATTCCTTCGGCTCTTTCTTCAGTAGTTGCCCGGCAAAGTGCATAAACTCCGCAGGCTTAAAATAACTGTCTGAAGGGAAAAAAGATGTGCCAGCTAAATTACTTTCACCGTTTTTATTATCTCCGTCTTTATACCATGCCGGATTTGAAGCAAAGGCATTATTGCCAAGATTGTAGGGCACATCGCCAATAACAAGCTGAGCCTTATGAAGATTGTACTTTTTGAAGTTTTGGAAGTGATCATTAAATATCATGCCGGAACGTTTTGACTGTATGATTCAAGTTTTGCCATCTCTTTCAATCCAGTTTGCTTTTAAAATGAGTAATTATCTTTTCAAGATGGTGATGATAGTATAAAACGAAAGTTTCAAATCCTTCGCTATCCTTTTCCCAAATTCTGTAAAGCACTCCGCGCAGCCGTTGACTGGGTGTTTTACCCATATCATTGTAATCGGTTTCCAGTTGCTCAATAATTTTTCTTTCTTCCTCTTTGAACGGCTCTTTCTTGAAAGCAAGGTAACCAAATGATCCCAAGTTTTCAGCCACTCCCAATAGTTCCTGCGCGTTAAGCTCCTGCGTTTCGAAAGTAATCTTCAGCGTCCGATCTTTAAGCGAACGGTAAGCGTCTAATGAGGCGGGAATGATAATCATCAGCGGATTTGTAAATTCTGTTTAACAACTATCTGCGCACCGGGAATAGTTGCACCCGCCTTTATAGCCTGTTTGATTGCTGACTTATTAGGATTGATTTCAACTTTGGTCATGTTGTAAACTTCTGGTATCAAATTCTTATCGGTTATTTCCACGCTCTCTGACTTCCTGAATGACAAAGTAAGTAAAGGTGTCGTGATCTTTTCAAATCCAAAAGCCTGCATTGCATCAGATAATCTGTCTTTAAAAAGATTGTATTTTTTATTGGCGTTGAACCTTAATTCTTGTAATCTTTCAATCTCCGCATCAATGACATTTATTTTATCATCAAATTGCTTTATCACGTACCCATAACTCACTGCCTTTTCCTGAAACTGCTCCTGCGTTAAAGATAACGCTTGCTCCAGTTCCGGCGTTAGCTCCCCGTCGTTCTGTTCGATCTCGTCCAATAACGCAAGGTGTTCAGCCCTGATTTGATAAAGGGATTGCTTTTTGGCAGGCATGATAACTGCCGGTTTGTAGTCGCTTAAAAAATCTTCCATAATGGTAAATTTATTGGTTTTTAAAATGGTGTCAGAAGGGCAAGTCAGAACCATCATCATCGCTGTTCAAATCTTCCGGCATGTGCTTTACAGATGGTGTTTTCATCGCCGCATATTCCAAAGAACCCTGCATCTTTTGTTTAATGAAGTCAGGCAAAGAATTAAATTTTTCTTCGCTAAAGTCATCGTAAGATAAAACAAAAGTTTTATTCATTTGCTCCGGTGCTTTCATTCCTTTAGGCATGGCTGAAATGCTGCCGATTGTTTCATAGATGCTTGTTGGATCGCTTTTCTTTGGCTTGTGAATGATATTAAGCATACACGCCACACCAAGCAATTTTGTAATATCAAAAGACTTTGCTTCTTCTTCGGTGAAGTCCTTTCCTCTCCAGCTTGCCAGCATCTTTCTAAGATTGCTTTTTTCGTTTAAGGACAAAGTATACTCGTTAGAAATCACTAAAGGCTGTTCGCCTTTTGCTTCGTCGAATACACGCAGTTCAGTTGGTAGTTCCCAACCGATGCGAACTTTTGTAAGTTGTTTGGTCGTTCCCATAATGTTCTCATTCACTGTCCCTATTTCGATCATTTGATAACAACGGGCAATGTAGTTGCCTGCAGGGATAAGTTCCCGTTTCGTTCCTGAATTAGT
>JAZKBX010000095.1:0-3323 GCA_040388455.1 Bacteroidota bacterium | reverse complement strand
ATTGCGTAAATGATTCTATAAAAATAAAGAATACACTTATTTTCGATTCTTCTAAGGTTGAGGTCCGCCAGGCTGATATCAATAAACAGAGTCAATTATTAAGTAATAGTGACTATAAATATGACCATATTGGTCCTGCCCCAAAAACTCTTTGGGAACGTTTTAAAGATTGGTTCTGGCGAAAGGTAAGTGAACTTCTTAACAGCAAAGGAGGTTCCCTAGGATTCCTTATTTTAAAATATGCACTGGTTATAGCAGCAATTGTATTAATTATAGTCTTGCTTTTAAAAAACAATGTACGTGCTTTATTTTATGGAAAAAGCGCAAGCATACCCATTGATTTCAAAGAATTTGAAGAGGACATTCATAAGATCAATTTTAATGAATTAATTACAACTGCACTTTCCGAAAAAGATTTTAGAAGAGCGGTACGTTTACATTTTTTAAAACTTTTAAAAGAATTAACAGACAAGAATCTTATCTCCTGGAAAATTGATAAAACCAATAACGATTATTTGATAGAGCTTTCTAACAGCAAGTATAATAAGCACTTCAAAGAGCTGGCCATTTCGTATGAATATATCTGGTACGGTAATTTTCAATTAGACGAAACCAATTTTAAAGCTGAAATTGAGAAATTTAAGATGTTTGATAATTGATGCTGAAAGGAAACAAAAAATATGGTCTCATTTTAGCAGTATGTTTTACAGCCCTTATCCTGCTGCAACTATTTACGCCAAAACCGATTGATTGGAGTCTTTCATATACTAAAAAAACAAAGATCCCTTTTGGCACATCCGCCTTGTATTCTATGCTGCCCGAAATTTTCCATTCGCAAAATATTTCAAATGCAGAAATCCCATTATACAATAACCTCAACAAAGTAATTTTCAAAAATCATAATTATATTATCATCAATAATGTATTTAAACCAGACACGTTAGACACCCGTGAACTATTAAAATTTGCCTCTCTTGGTAACAATGTGTTTATTTCTGCCAATCATTTTGAAGGGAAATTCGCAGATGCCCTGAAACTTAAAACTGACAATTATTTTGACATAGGAAACCTTGCCAACAATGATTCAACGATTTTTTCAAGTCTTTATAGGTCACGTGACACTGTAAAAAGTAATTTCAGCAATCCATCTTTACAAAAATCAAGCTACTATGTTTATAGCAAAGGTGTGGAGGGCACGTATCTTAAATCGTTTGATACCGCAAGGAGTGTTGTTTTAGGAAGCTACCATACCAAGAGAATTAATTTTATTAAGTTTAAAATTGGTAAAGGACAAATATTTATAAATACACTGCCCGAAGCGTTCAGCAATTATCATTTTGTGAGTCCTAATTACCCTTATGTTTATAAGGCACTATCCTATTTACCCAACCAATCCATCATTTGGGACGAATATTATAAAGCAGGGAACGAAAAAAGCGATAATCCTTTACGCGTCATTTTCAATAATTCATTGTTGCTCAAAGCATATTACCTGCTTATTTTATCCATAATTTTATTTATGATCTTTGGTGCCAAGCGTAAACAACGCATTATTCCTGTTATTGAGCCATTCAAAAACACAACATTGCAATTTGTTGACATTGTTGGTACATTATATTATCAAACAGGAGATCATAAAAATATTGCTGATAAAAAAATTCTATATTTTCTTGAACACATTCGAACTGCATTTCAAATTAAAACCAGCATTTATGATGAGGCATTTATTAAACGGATCGTCAACTTATCCGGAATTGAAGAACAAAAAGTGCATGATCTGTTTTATTACTTTTCAGATCTAAGTATTAAACCAACGGTAACGCAACAAGAGCTTTTAAAATTAAACGGAATGATCGAGGATTTTCAAAAACAAAGTAAACGATGAACTGGTATGCTGATTAGATGATGTGCTGATGTGCTGATCCGATAATAAGATCATGCCTTGCTATTCGAATTAACTTTTCAACTTTTACTCGTAACTATTAACTCATAACTAATTAAAAATATATGGAAGAACAGGTATTTCACAATCGAATTGATCTAACCGAATTGCAACAAGCTGTTAGTAATATTAAGCAGGAAATCAACAAAATAATTGTTGGTCAGGATGATATGATCGAACTGCTTATTGCAGCTATCCTTGCTGATGGCCATGTATTAATTGAAGGAGTGCCGGGTGTTGCAAAAACATTGACCGCCAAATTGCTCTCAAAAACAATGGCAATAGGCTTTTCGCGAATTCAATTTACACCCGACCTGATGCCTTCGGATATTATAGGTACGAGCATTTTTAATCTAAAAACATCCGAGTTTGAATTTAAAAAAGGCCCTTTATTTTCGAACATTATATTAATAGATGAAATTAACCGGGCTCCTGCCAAAACACAGTCGGCATTGTTTGAGGCCATGGAAGAACGTCAAATTACAGTTGATGGAAAAACATATCCTTTAGCCGCCCCCTTCATGGTATTGGCTACACAAAACCCAATTGAACATGAAGGCACGTATCGCCTGCCGGAAGCACAACTTGACCGCTTTATATTTAAAATCGAAGTTGATTATCCATCGCTTGATGATGAAATAAAAATCATTTCGGAATATCATGCTAGAAAAAATACGGTTGATATAAACTGTGTAAATGCGGTAATAAATGCCGGTAACATAAAGGATTTCAGGACAAAGGTAAGTTCATTGCATATTGATCCGAACTTAATTTCATACATCGCAAAAATTGTTAATCAAACCCGAAACAATGCATCTCTTTATTTAGGAGCCTCACCACGTGCATCGCTATCTATACTATCAACAGCAAAAGCAATTGCTGCTATACGTGGTCGTGATTTTGTTACTCCTGAAGATATTAAGTTTGTGACAACACCTGTTTTAAAGCATCGTGTAATGCTTACACCAGAGAAAGAAATGGAAGGGATTTCTTCAACGGATGTGATAAAACAAATTGTTGAACAAATTGAGATACCAAGATAGTCATTGGGTGTTGGTCAGTGGGTATTGGTCACTGGGTATTAAGTCTAAGCCTCACTTTGAAACATAGCACAAAATACCAATAGCCTGTGACCAATTTGAAAACATCTTTTTAAAACACTACGCCTAATGACTAATGACCACTGACTAATGACCAACTTAATCAAATCCATTTACTTCACAAACCTGCTGTACTATGTTATAGCGGCAGAAGTAGTGCTGCTTGTTTTTGGCTTTTTCTTCAGTGTTATTGCGCCTTTTGTTGAATATGGATTGCTTATCATTCCAATATTATTGCTGGTAGATATTGTTATTTTATATTCAAATAATAATGGCCTTTT
>JAZKBX010000094.1:0-6218 GCA_040388455.1 Bacteroidota bacterium | reverse complement strand
GCATACGCTTCATTTATAGGAATACGTTTACCATTTAAGAAGGCAACTATAAAGGCATCTTTATAGCCCATACCTATTATTTTATTTTTTATTTTATCAGCTGTTGTGAATTTTTCAAAAACTCCAACCGTATAACGTATAAATCCTTTAGGTGTAGTTTCCCCGGTTATTGGGCTCATGCCTTGAAATAGATCCTGAGGTATTGGCTTGCGGAATGCACCTATCTGAACTTTAAAGATCAAACCTTCAGGTAATTTTTTATTTATAGGAATTGGATTTTTAAATGAATAAACAAGTGTAGATTTCTGCTCAAAAACTTCATTAGCACTTAATTTAACATCTGATGAAGAAGATGTTTTAATAGCAGTATTATCTATATTTTCTGATGTTGTAGAATTAAGAGGTAAGGTTGTATTCTCCACAGAGTTTGTTGTGAGTGGAGTAGAAGTATTTGAACCCGCATTATTAACAATCGCATTTGTAACAGGGGTGGTTGATGTTCCTGAATTTAAAGAATTGTTTGTAGAACTGTTATTCTCAGAAGTATTTGCTGTAGAAGCAACAAAATTTGGATTGTATTTTTTATAGATATCCATTGCTTCTTTTTGCTTTTCCAAAGCATTCATTTCATTTTTTCGTGCAGCTTCTAATTCAGTTTCTTTTGCTGAATACGACTCAGTTGTGCTGGCTTTTATTCGTTGTTTTTTTGCATTATCAAAAAAAGTTTTTGCTTCATCATTCGTTATTTCAGCCTTTAAAATTTCAGCAGATGAATTAGCAGAAGATGCTGATGCCAACTGATCCAATTCATTTTGATTAGAATCAAATTGTGTTGTATTGGCGGTGGCAGTTAACTGAGAAGCTTGCAATTTTTTATCTTGCCCTTCTTTCATTAATTCTTCAGACTGAGCGTAAATAGTATTCTTAGTATTGGTGTTTTTTGATTTCGCAGCTTGTGATTTTAGCTCAACCGATTGCCCCATTACAACATCCGCTTCCTTATTAAGCAATTCAGCTTTCACAATTTGCTCTTTTGCCGCAGGCTCTTTGTATGTATTTTGATTTTCAGAAGATGTAGTATTTGTGCTGGCGTTTATTGTTTCATTTGTTTTAGCAGTTGAAGTAGTATTATCCTTAACAGGTAAAGTGGTATTATCATTTACGGGTAGCGTCTTATTATCGATTACCGGGTTCGTGGTATTATCCGTTACAGGTAAAAAAACATTATCTTTTACCGGCAAAGTAGTATTTGCCACTGCGTTGGTATTGTTTGGATTACTTTTCTGATCTCCTGTGGAATTAGTTCCATTGTCCTTAACCGTAGTATTATCAGAATTTGTACTAGCGATAACATTTTGTTGATTCAACGTTTCTGCTTTTGTTAAGCTTTGGCCTGCCTGCGTTTTTTTCTCTTTCGAACTGATCTCAGCATCACTTATTTTCTTCAAAAGCAACGCTTTCATTTCAGGATCGGTTGTTGCAGCGTAATCCTGTTCTTGTTTTTCAATATCAGCATCTATTGCATCTGCCCATTTTTTTAACACGTCTGCTTTTTCTTTTTCGCGATCGGCTTCATTCGTGTTTTTTTCTGCATTAGCAAGATCAGCTTTGTACTTTTTGTTGATATCAATTAGAGTGGTCGCTGTTGTTTTAGAAGTTCCGGCTGTATTGGTATTTACAGGTAAAGTTGTGTTCTCCACAGCACCTGTATTGAGCCCGGTAGCCGTATTAGAATTGGCAGGATTACTGCTTACATTTGTATTTGTATTTGCAGATGAAAAAGCAACAAACGCATCGTGGTTTTTATAAATATCAGTTGATTTTTTTTGCTTTTCCAAAGCAAGAATTTCATTTTTATTCGCATCTTTCAAGAGTAGTTCTTTTTCATCTAATGATTTAGTCGTATCAGCCCGTGCATGCAATTTGGTTGCCTTCTCAAAATAGATCAAGGCTTCATCATTGTTCATGTCAGCCATGGAAATATCGTCTGAAGTATTTGTTGAATACGATTTTGCAAGATTATCTAACTGAACTTTATTAGAAGTATATTCCGTTTTGTTTGCATTAGAATTTAGTTGAGCCGCTTGAATTTTCTTTTCTTTCGATTGTTCCAGAATATCGTTGGACTGTTCTAACAATATTTTTTTAGTATCTGCATTCTGTTCTTTAGCGGCTTTTGATTTTAAAACCTCTGCATAAGACACTAAAGTATCGGCTTGTTTATCTACCAAATTAGCTTTTGTAATTTCTTCTGTTGCCGAAACATTATTATATACAAACTGATTTTCAGAGCCTGAAACTACTGCTGTTTTATTGGCGGTAAGGCTGTTACTGCTCGTTGTGTCAGCAGTTTTATTGATTGTGTTTGCAGTGGTAGAATTAGTAACAATGGCTGTTTCTTTCACTTTTGCTAAACTTTGATCTGCCTGTGTGTTTTTTTCTTTTGAACTGTTTTCGGCATCACTTATTTTTTTAGCAAGCAAAGCTTTCATTTCAGGATCTGTTTCTGAAATATAATCTGCCTTTTGTTTGGCAACATCGGCATCAATAGCTTCGGCCCACTTTTTTAAAACTGTTGCTTTTTCTTTTTCCCTATCATCTTTATTCTTAATTTTTTCCGCAGTAGCCAGATCAGCAGAATATTGTTTGTTAATATCTGAAAATGCTTTTGCTGTTGTATTTGTATGAATAGGAGAGGTCTTAGCGCTATCAGACGGGGTTTTATTAACGGTATTGGTACCTGTAGTGTTTGTAGATAAAGTACCGGTTGTGTTTGAAGCTGCAACGTTATTTGTAGATTGTTCAGAAGTTTTAATGCTGTTTACCTGTTGCTCCAATTTGTTTTTATCAATGGCAGCTACATTAGCAGCGGCTGTTTCGCTGGTGCTTGTTTTCGACTGATCAACCACGGAGCTAACCAGATCAGCCTCATTCTTAATGCCACTATATTCTTTTTCAACCTTAACAAGCTTTATTTGGTTTTGCTCTAGTTCTTTTTGTTTGTTACTCGTTTCAAGAACAAGTTCAGCAATCTGGTTATCAAGGCCTTGTTTGACCTGTGGGTTCTTCGTGTTTTCAGCCTCAGTTTTTAAATTACTTATGATGGTTTCGTTGTCAGCTATATCTTTTTTGAGGTCGCTGGATGCCTGAATGGTTTGATCCAATTCACGTTTTTTGTTTTCCTCTTCTTTTTTATAACTGTTTAAAACCGGAAAACGATCTGAATTGCTCAGACTCAATGCGTCTAACCTCTTTTCTAATTCGTCTAATTTACTTAATGATTCTGCTGAGTTTTTTGATTTTACTGCTACTTCCAGTTCTTTTGCATATTGCATCGATAGATCAGCTTCTTCCTTTTTTGCAATTGCTGTTGCATCTATTCTTTTTGCAAGATTAAATGCCACCACAGTTTCTTTATTTAACCTTTCTGCTTCTGATCTTGCAGCATTTGCTTCATCAGTAAGTGTTTGTTTTTTTACATTATCATCTGTAGCAGATGCCGAAGCCATTAAAGCATCGGCTTCCTTTGATTTAATTTGTGCCTGTTCATTTTTTTGATTCGCAAAACTCATTGCAATATTAGCCTGTTCTTTTGCAGTAGTAGCTTCGGTATCAACAATGCTTGCATCATTATAGGCGATCCTGATAATATCATCGTTGCTTAATGTTTTGGTGGTTTTAGGAGTTGTAGTTTGCTGTACGATGGCTGTTTCGCTTGCAGAAACACTGTCTTCTTTACTTGTACTGATGCCAGACTCAGTGGAAGGAATCACATCCATTTTCGCTTTTTCCTTGATAACATTAATTGCTAACAGATAATTGGAATCATTTATAGCTTCATCAAATAAATTTTTTATGAGCAGCTTATCGCTAGGTAATTCAAAGCTGATCTCCTGTTTCATTGGTTTGAATTCGGTCTGAACAGGAACCGTAACTACTTCGGATTGTGTAGCAAAATCAGGACTTTCAATAGTATATAAGAAACTACCACCATTCGGCAATTTAATGTCATACGAACCTGTTGGTGTGGAATTGAAAATACCCAGAATGCTATTGTCATTCACATTTTTTACTGTAATTTTTATACTAAGTACCTGATCTTTATGATTTTTAAGAACAGTACCTTTTATAATTGCAAAATCAATGGGTCTGCGTTCAACAGTGATATGATATACTGCTATTTTGCCTGCTACACTTGAACGTGCAGAAGCGAAAAAAGCTTTTTTCTCGTCAGCATTCGTCACATATAAAATATCGTCATCAGGTGTATTGATCGGGAAATCCATATTCACCGGGGCATTCCATAAATTGGTTTCTTCATTAAGGGTGGTTTTGAAAATATCGTAGCCTCCCATTGAATTATGTCCTTTTGAACAGAAGTACAGTACTTTTCCATTCGGGTGAAGAAATGGAAAATCTTCATCATATTTTGTATTTACAGTATTACCAATGGTTTGTGGCTTTCCCCATTCTCCGCTTGGAGTTTTTTTCATCAGAAAGATATTTTTCCCGGTCTGCTCATTATCACCATAGCTCGAAAAGTAGATCTGGTTACTGTTTGTGGCAAGATATAAAATTGATTTTTCTTTTTTCTTTTTATCAAGAGCCGTTCTGAATTCCTTTTCATCAGGCTTTACGAGCATTTTACCCCCAATTTCGGCAATATCATAAGAACGAAAAAAGTCTTCGCGACTAATTTCCGTTTTTTCTATAACGGGTAGATCGCTGATATTTCGTAATAATTTTTTACCGTTATTACACATTTCAATTTGTCTGTCCACCTGGAATCTCTCAGCCTTAGCACCCGAAGCCATTTTTTTGTAGGCCTGATATTGTCCGATAGCATCATCAAAGCGGTAATTCAGATGATATGCTTTTGCGAGGTAAAAAAATGCCTCTTTCTCTACATCTTTATTTTTTGTGGCAAATTCAAGGAAGGTAATGGCTCTTTCTTTTTCATCGCTGGCATAGAGCATACATACCCCTAAACGAAAATTATAATTGGGATCTTTTCTATAAAGACTCACTAATTGTGAGTATAGAGGGTAGGCTTTTTCAAACTCTTCTTCATCAAATAACTTAGCAGCTTGCTTTTTAAATTCCTCTTCAGAAGCAAAATCCGTTTGAGCCTTAATTGTTTCAAAAGTCAGGCCAAATAGCAGCAGCAATAAGTAAATAAACCTTAAATGCTTGTTCATATATAATAATTCCGAACTACTCGGACAATTTTTTTATTTGTTTCAAAATACTAGTTACGAATTCTATCAAATAACGAATATATTTATCGTCAGTTGTAATTCGTCTTTATTCTTAATTTATTAGGTGCTTTTTCGGCACCAGCCTAACAGACAAATTTAACTTTTTTTATTGATAAGATGCCATACTTGCCCAAATTTCACAAATCTTTTTTATTTAATTGATAATAAAATATTTTAGGTAAAAAGTCGTTATTCGGGACATCCTGTTATATATTTGTGATATGAAGTTAATTAAACAGTTTTTTCGGTTATCTTTTTTTATTTTTTTTGTTTTTTCATCTTGTAAAAAAGACGAACAACTGACTGATTCCGGTGCAAAACTTAATTTTTCCACGGATGAAGTTTTATTCGACACCGTTTTCACAACTGTTGGTTCAACAACCAAAATTTTTAAAATATACAATTCAAACAGCCAATCGCTGACTATTTCTAAAGCTTTTTTAGCTACAGGAACTAATTCTCAGTTCAGAATAAATATAGATGGCCTTTCCGGAACTTCGTTTACAGATATTGAAATTATGGCAGGAGATAGTTTGTTTGCTTTTGTTCAGGTTACTGTTGATCCAAACGGCACCAACTCGCCAATGTTAATAAAGGATTCAATCATATTTGTTACCAATGGGAATACTCAGGATGTTAACCTCACCGCTGTTGGACAAGATGTGTATTTACACAAGCCAGATCATTTTTCTACTACCGGATTTCCTCCTTATTCCATCATTGATTGTAATGCTATCTGGACAGATGATAAACCTCATTTAATATTTGGTTATGCAGTAGTTGATGAGGGTTGTACCCTAACAATGATGGAGCGCACCCGTGTTCACTTAAATAACCAGGCTGTTTTATGGATCTATGATGGTGGTACATTGAAAATATTGGGAAGTAAAGGAAATGAAGTTACATTTCAGGGTGCCCGCTTGGAACCGGAATACAAAGAATTACCCGGACAGTGGGGGA
>JAZKBX010000093.1:0-14881 GCA_040388455.1 Bacteroidota bacterium | reverse complement strand
AAAATGTAATAAAAGAGTTTGATGTTATCAATCTTATTAATGGTTACCGCTCCCGTGGACATTTATTTACACAAACCAATCCTGTGCGTGAGAGAAGAAAATATGCTCCCACATTAGATATTGAAAATTTTGGTTTGAATGAATCTGATCTGGAAATTGTTTTTCAGGCCGGAGCTCAAATTGGTCTGGGGCCAGCAAAACTGAAAGACATTATCGCCCATTTACACCAAACATACTGCCAATCGATTGGTGCGGAGTATATGTATATCCGTATTCCAAAAGTAAATGAGTGGTTGCAGGAAAAAATGGAAGGGAGTAAGAACACACCGAATTTTTTAATGCATGAAAAATTAATGATTTTGCATAAGTTAAATCAGGCGGTAGGATTTGAAAACTTTTTACATACAAAATTTGTTGGCCAAAAACGTTTTTCACTTGAAGGTGCTGAAGCAGCAATCCCTGCATTAGATGCTATTTGCGAAAAAGGTTCTGATATGGGAATTGAAGATTTTGTGATCGGGATGGCGCATCGCGGGCGTTTGAATATTCTGACCAATATTTTGGACAAAAAATATGAAGATGTTTTTTCAGAATTTGAAGGATACCTTTCCGAAGACTCTTTATTTGAAGGTGACGTGAAGTACCATGCCGGTTACTCCTGCGACAGGATCAGCAATAATGGCAAACCATTTCATGTTAGTTTATCACCCAACCCATCACATCTGGAAGCTGTTAACCCTGTTGTTGAAGGGATTTCGCGGGCTAAGATCGACCATTTCCATGGTGGTGATAATAACAAGGTCTGCCCCATCTTAATTCATGGTGATGCAGCATTGGCCGGACAGGGAATTGGATATGAAGTAATACAAATGAGTCAGCTGGATGGCTTCAAAACAGGTGGAACCATTCATCTTGTTATCAACAATCAAGTTGGATTTACTACTAATTATTTAGATGGACGCTCCAGTACCTATTGTACCGATTTAGCAAAAGTGGTTCTATCACCGGTATTTCACGTAAACGGGGATGATGTGGAAGCCTTGGTTTTCACAGTTCAACTGGCAATGGAATTTCGTCAGAAATTTCACCGCGATGTATTTATTGATGTTTTGTGTTACCGTAAATATGGCCACAATGAAGGTGATGAACCTCGTTTCACACAACCATTATTATACAAAGCAATTGCAGCGCACCCAAATCCAAGAGAAATATATGTTAAGCAGCTGATTTCAAGAGGGGATATTGATATGGACTTTGCAAAAGAGATGGAGCGGAATTTCAAAGAACTTCTGCAGGAAAAATTAGACACTGCAAAGAAAAATGGCAAAACCCAAATAACCTCTTTCCTAAAAAGTCAATGGACCGGCTTAAAAATGGCTGAGGCAGACGCTTTTGATAAATCGCCTGATACTTCAGTTGAGAAAAAAACATTTTTAGATATTGCAAAAAAGTCTGTTACATTACCAAAGGATAAAAAATTCTTCAATAAAACTCAAAAATTATTTGAGGATCGTTCAGCCATGATCGCGAATGATAATTATGATTGGGCAATGGGAGAATTGATGGCCTATGCCACTTTGATGAATGAAGGAAGTAATGTGCGTTTCAGCGGTCAGGATGTGGAAAGGGGGACATTCTCTCACCGTCATGCTGTTATTACACTTGAAGATTCTGAAGAACAATACATTCCATTGAATAATATCGGCACTAAAGGAAAATTAGATATTTACAATTCTTTACTTTCTGAATATGGTGTATTAGGTTTTGAATTTGGTTATGCACTCACCGTTCCCAATGATCTAACAATTTGGGAAGCACAATTTGGAGATTTTTTCAATGGAGCACAAATTATAATTGATCAGTTCATTACTTCTGCAGAATACAAATGGAGAAGAATGAATGGCTTGGTAATGCTATTACCACACGGTTACGAAGGAATGGGGCCAGAACATTCAAGTGCTCGTATGGAACGCTTTTTACAACAATGTGCAGAAAACAACATGCAGGTGGTGAACTGTTCAACCCCTGCTAATCAATTTCATATTCTGCGCAGACAAATCAGACGTAATTTCCGAAAACCGCTAATTTGTTTTACACCGAAAAAATTATTGCGTTATCCCACTTGTGTTTCATCCTTAAAAGATTTTACAACCGGAGGATTTTTAGAGTTGATCGATGATTCAACAGCAAATGTGAAATCAGTTAAAAAAATTGCTTTCTGCTCAGGTAAAATTTATTATGACCTGATTGAAGCGAAACAAAAAGAGAACAATGAAGATCTTGCAATAGTTCGTATAGAACAACTGTATCCTTTACCAACAAGACAATTGCAGGAAATAGTTTCGAAATATAAAAATGCTACCGAATATTTATGGGTACAGGAAGAACCTGAAAACATGGGCGCCTGGGCATATATGTTACGTGCTTTCCGCGAAGTGAATTTAAAATACATCGGCCGCAATGAAAGTGCCAGCCCAGCTACAGGTTATGGTAAACAGCATACAAAACAGCAGCAAAGTATAATAGACAGAGTGTTTGTAAAACAATTAGCAATAAAGTAGATGTGGGATTTAAGATATTAGATATTAGACGCTAAATAAATTGCTTCTCAAATTTCAAATCTAATATCTAAAATCTCCTATCTAAAATCTAAAAAAAATGGCAACTATACAAATGAAAGTACCAAGTCCCGGTGAATCAATTACTGAAGTAGTGATTGCACGGTGGTTAAAAAAAGATGGTGACTATGTAGAAAAGGATGAGGAAGTGGCAGAGATCGATTCTGATAAAGCTACATTAACTATCAATGCTGAAGAGGCTGGTGCTATTACATTATTAGCTGCTGAAGGTGACACTGTAAAAGTGGGACAGGTAATTTGTTCAATTGATACATCAGTGAAAGTTCAAAATTTGAAAGTTCAAAGTATTACAGTTGAAAGTTCGAAAGTTGAAAGTTCGAAAGTTAAAGAAGAACCAACTCTCGCAGCTAAAAAAGAAGTTGTTAAAGAAACCGTGAAAGCAGAAGCATCTTATGCAAATGGAACACCATCTCCCGCAGCAAAAAAGATGTTAGCTGAAAATAAAATTGAAGCAAAAAAAATTAATGCAACCGGCAAGGATGGACGCATTACAAAAGCCGATGTAGTTAATGCAATGGCAACAGGGTTTGATTCATCATCGGCTGCAACATGGGGCGGAAGCAGGGATGCTGAGCGTACCAAAATGTCGCCATTACGTAAAAAATTAGCACAACGTTTGGTAGCAGTAAAAAATGAAACGGCTATGTTAACTACTTTCAACGAAGTGGATATGAGCGCTATTTACGCATTACGTGCAAAATATAAAGATAAGTTTAAAGAAGTGCATGGGGCAAATTTAGGCTTCATGAGTTTTTTCACAAAAGCGGTTACTGAAGCCTTGCACCTATTCCCGGCAGTAAATGCAATGATTGATGGTGAAGAAATTGTTTATCACAAATATGCCGATATCGGTATAGCAGTAAGTGCCCCAAAAGGCTTAGTAGTTCCGGTTATACGCAATGCCGAACAAATGAGCCTTGCACAAATTGAAACTGCAATTAAAAATCTCGCTTTAAAAGCACGCGACAATAAGATCACATTGGAAGATATGAGTGGTGGAACCTTTACCATTACTAATGGTGGCGTATTCGGGTCCATGATGAGTACTCCGATCATTAATCCACCTCAAAGCGCAATTCTGGGAATGCACAATGTAATTGAACGCCCTGTTGCTGTTAACGGACAAGTTGTTATTCGCCCCATGATGTATGTTGCGTTATCGTATGATCATCGTATTATTGATGGGCGTGAATCAGTTGGCTTCCTTGTAAAAGTAAAAGAGATGCTGGAAAACCCTGTCAAAATGCTGTTTGGTGGTAAAGATCCTAACGAAATTGTTTTAGGATTGTAGTTTAAATCTGATTTTCAAAGGCACAAGCCCAAGGACAAACTGACTATTTTAATAATAAATGCCCTTTCACATTTTTTGATTCCGCTCGAAGTCAGCTCGAGCGGAGTTGAGAACCTTGAGCGAAGAGATATTTATTCGTTCTCATCCCTCCTACTCTACCTGAACTATTTTTTTCAACATTCTCTTCTTTATTCGCATTATGTTTTCAGCCTTACGAGCGTAAGTTCTTTGTTTTTTTGCATATTAACGAAAAAAAATTGTGGGATATCAAACTTAAAAAAGTAATATTACAGCTGAACAATATAAGTTTCTAATCAAAAAAAACAATATGACAGTAAAACAATTAATTTTATTTATGTTATTATTTTGTAGTGTAGCTTACGCACAGCAAACAACAAAAATGGATTATTTTGCAACAACAACTGATACAACTTTTTGTACTGCACTTTCTTTTGACACGGAGCAATCAAATGGCGAACTTAACTATTTAGAATATACCGACTTACAAGGAAAGGAGTTCATTTTAAAAGGGAAAGAGAATATTCCTGATATTTTAACATTCCACATAGGTAATAATGCATACGATAAGCAACTAGATAAGGCAAATAAAGTTCGTATAAACTTTATTATGAGAGATTTGTTTGCTCAAGATTCAATAAAAATTCATCCTAAAAAAATCGAAAAGCCTATAATTACACTGATAGTGTCTCAGACTACTTTTACACGTACTAGAAGCAATGGCATAGGAGGGCCCAATTCAAACACAAGGAAACGGATAAGTGCTTTTTATATGCAAGGAGATGGTAATCCTGATGTAACAAGACTAACTTATTATTATGCAAATCTGAAACCTTTTCTATTGAACAATCCTGAAGCAATGCGAGAATATACAATTCAAAAGAGGTGGTGGGTTCCTCAGACGATTGGCGGTATTGTTGGCCTTGGAGGGTTTGCGGGGATAGGAATCGTCATTTTCTCTGGCGCAGGAACTCCAGCAGGTTTGATTGCTTTGTCTTCATGCATAACAGGATTCGCAATTAAGGGGATTTCAAAAAAAGTTAAGGAAAAGCATATCAAAAAAGCAGTGAAATTTTATAATGAAGGTTTATAATTACATTTGATATTGGCCTAGTACGAAATTTTGTAAATAATATAAACCATTAAATCCCACAAAATGAAAAACCTAAAAACAGTTTTTGCTGCTGTAATTGTGCTTTTGCTTTTAAACTCAAATTCTTTTGCACAAAAAGGGCAATCATCATCAGGTAATTGTGTAGAAGAAGGTACAATTATTATTGATGCCTTTTATGGTTATCCGTATTTTAATGGAGCTGTACTTAAGGCGCTATTTAGTAATACTGTTGGAAATGTGCGTAATACAAATCATTTGGGTGCAAAAGTTGAATATATGGTTACTGATGAAATAGGACTTGGTGTGGAATTCACCTATGCGCATGCCTCTATAAGTTATAGAGATTCTCTTTATCGGACATCTACTGCTGAGATCAGCAAATTACGAGTTTTAGCCAAAATGAATTTTCACTTTGCTACTGACGCAAACATTGACCCCTACCTCACTGTAGGAGCGGGTATAAAACAAAATAAATTTGAGGGTTTTAATGGGGTTGAATGGACAGGTAATTTATACCCCGTTGCTGCTAGAATAGGCGTAGGCTTACGCTACTTCTTTACTGACGTTGTTGGTGTAAATGCTGAGGTTGGTTTAGGTGGCCCTTTGATGCAAGGTGGCGTATCATTTAGGTTTTAACTACTTTCTAACAATACAATTTTTCAATATCGTATAGCGTCAAAATGAGGCTGTCTCAAAAGTAAAATGAAGGCTCTGAGAATTGCTTAAATGAAAATTTTTTCGGAGAGGAGTATAAATAAAAAGAGGCGGTCTCGACTTTTGAGACAGCCTCTTTTTTTTATTTATTCACCGGTATGGCAGGATTCGTCAAATGCGCAAAAGAACTACCATATTTTTCTACTATTTCAATAATTCTATAATTAATTTCTTCATGAACATCCAAATACACCTTATACTCGATCCTATCAACAAAATAAAGAACCATTATATTTATTGCATTTGAATCGAAATTATGCAAACGCACATGCGTTTCACCTGCAGAAATAAGTGGATGGTTCTCAATAAATCTTTGAATATCAGCCACAATATTTTTAAGCTGATCTGATTTTGTTTCGTAAGATAAACCAATATTAAAATGGGCGCGTCTCTGGCTACGGTGCGAAAGATTATCCAATTCATTATCCACCAATTTTTTATTGGGAATGGTCACAAAACTTTTTTCCAATGTTCGGATGCGGGTACTCCTGAATCCAATATTTTCAACCTGTCCTTCTACTGTTCCAATCTTTATGGAATCGCCAATTACAAAGGGTTTATCAAGGAAAATAGTAAAAGAGCCTATTAAATTTTCCAATGATTCTTTTGCCGCTAATGCTATTGCCAAACCTCCAATTCCCAAACCGGCAATAAGTGATGCTACATTTAACTCGAATATTGCTCCAAGTAAAAAAAAAATCGCAAAAATGATAACGATCACTTTAATCGTTTCCTTGATAAATGGAACAAACTGGTTATCTGTTTTTGATTGGGTTAAAGAGGCACGGTGCATTAAAACCAAACCTAAAAAATCAATTACACGAAGAAATATCCAGGTAATAGAAACTACGATAGAAATTTGAAACGAACGGTATAAGATCATTCGCAAACCAAATTTTTCAATCACCACTAAATTCCATTCAGCTGGAAACTCCAGACGGTCGAAGGCCAGATAAAAAATAATTAGCATAATAAATATGCCCATTGGCTTTTTTAACAGTACTAATAACCTATCAAACCCGACATCTCTCGAGTATTTTTGTAAAAATTTAAATACAAAGAGCGTTAACAGCTTTGAAAAAAAACGCTGAAAGATCAATCCCGCTAATATTATCCCAACAAACCAACAGTAACTTTCAACGGTATTTCCTATAAATGTGAGTTTCAAAAAATCTTTTAACATAATTATATTATAATTTTTTTGTGGGGAATATTCTCCACGTGCAAAAGTAAAAATGATATTTAAATAAATTTATTTAAAAATATTCTTTTGTTTGAAATAAATTTTTCGGAAATTTGTAAAAGAGTACCAAATAATTAAAAAAAACAAATCACTAAAATTGCAAAACAAATTTCATTTAAAATGAAAAAGCCAAATCCAAAAAAGAGTCCTGTGAAAAAAACCAATGAGAAGGGTAAAGATGCAGGAGACTTAAAAAAAGCAGCAACGCTTAAACCTCTGAAAGAAAAAGAAAAACAAAATTGGAAAAACAGTTTGAGTGAAGACGATGAAGATTTTACTGTGGAGGATGATATTAAACTAGATACAGATTTTGATGATGACGAGGACGAAGTAGATGATGGATTCTACGATGATAAGTTTTAGTTAAGGATATTTTCATAAAAAAAGGAAACCCATTTACCTGAATGGGCTACCTTTTTTTGTTATTTATATGAATGGCCGGTAATACTTTACTCAACATAAACCGCACCACCAACATTATCGTGCTTCGCTCCGGTAACACTTTTCAAGCAATTTACTTCATTACGCATCCTGAGCACCCCCAAAAAGGCGAAAATTAATGCTTCTTTAAATTCTATTGTATCTTTCCCCGGAATGGTTAACTGATGGATAACGTGCTTTTTAATCTTTTCCATTAAAAAGGCATTATAAACACCTCCACCTGTAACCAGTAAGTTGCCGACAGGTTTGTTATTCAATGCTTTTGCAATTTGTATGGCGGCATGCTCACAAAATGTTCGCAAAACATCAGCTTCCGTAAGTTTAAATCCCCCCAAAAGAGGATCAATATTCTTTATCACCCACTCTTTACCCAATGATTTTGGGCTATCTAAGGGTAGTTTGTAAAATGCTAGTTCATTTAGTTCATGCAATAAGGTTTCGTTTATCGTTCCGGTTCTGGCAAGCTCTCCCCCATTATCATATTCTTTTCCGATTTTAGAGCAAATGGCATTCATTACAATATTCACGGGAGAAATATCAAAAGCGATCCGTTGATCATTATACCCATAGGAAACATTTGCAAAACCACCCAGGTTCAAACAAAAGTCAAACTCAGAAAACAGCAATTTATCGCCAACAGGCACCAATGGCGCACCTTGTCCGCCTAATGCCACATCCAGCGAACGAAAATCACACACTACCGGCAAATTACATTCTGCAGCAATGGCACTCCCTGCACCGATCTGAACGGTTAATTTTTTTTCGGGCTGATGAAAAATAGTATGCCCATGGGAAGAGACAAAATCCGGCTTTAAATCATATCTTTTAATAAAATCAGCTACTAATGCGCCCAAATAATGACCATAATCAACATGGGTTTGCTGAAAGGTTAACGCATCCGCTTTTTCGAGATTCAGCAAAATTTGTTTCCAGGAATCGGGATAGCCTATGGTTTCGCCATGAACTATTTCATAGATCCACCTGTTTTTTTCATTAAAAAACCTGCAAAAAGCAATATCTACACCATCAAGCGAGGTTCCTGACATTAAACCAATTACGCTATAATGAGAACTTGTATTTGTCATAAACAATTAGCGTATTTAAAATTTAAAAATTACATTTGCAATCCCGTCTGAATAAGCCGGATTAAATCAAAAATAAAGGAATTTTCAACATAAAATTTATACTTATGACATTTAATTTAACCGAAGAGCATTTAATGATCCAGAAGGCTGCACGTGATTTCGCAAACGATGTATTAAAGCCGGGAGTAATTGAACGTGACGAACATCAAAAATTTCCTACCGAAGAGATCAAACAAATGGGCGAGCTGGGCTTCTTAGGAATGATGGTTTCAACAAAATATGGTGGAGGCGGAATGGATTGTATTTCCTACGTTCTGGCCATGGAAGAAATCTCTAAAGTAGATGCTTCCTGCTCTGTAGTAATGTCGGTAAACAATTCCCTTGTATGCTGGGGATTAGAAACATTTGGTACTGAAGAACAAAAACAAAAATACCTGCCTCGTTTAGCTACAGGTCAGATCATAGGCGCTTTTTGTTTGTCGGAGCCGGAAGCTGGTTCTGATGCCACTTCTCAAAGAACCACTGCCATCGACAAAGGAGATCATTATTTGTTAAACGGAACAAAAAACTGGATCACCAATGGCGGCACTGCATCTGTATATTTAGTGATCGCACAAACTGATGCCTCAAAAGGGCACAGAGGTATCAATGCATTGATAGTAGAAAAAGGAATGCCCGGCTTTGTGGTTGGTCCTAAAGAAAATAAATTAGGTATCCGTGGTTCAGATACGCATTCATTGATGTTTACCGATGTAAAAGTTCCGAAAGAAAACCGTATTGGCGAAGATGGATTCGGATTCAAATTCGCAATGCAAACCTTAACAGGAGGTCGAATAGGTATCGCATCCCAGGCTCTTGGCATCGCTTCAGGAGCGTATGAATTGGCATTGGCTTATTCGAAAGAACGTAAAGCATTTGGAAAAGAAATTAATCAACACCAAATAATTCAATTTAAATTGGCGGATATGGCTACCGAAATAGAAGCCGCTCGTTTACTTTGTCTGAAATCAGCATGGTTAAAAGACAAACATTTGGATTATGTTTCAGCAAGTGCTATGGCAAAAGTTTTTGCTTCTGAAGTAGCGATGCGTACAACCGTTGAAGCTGTTCAAATACATGGTGGATACGGTTTTGTAAAAGAATATCATGTGGAACGTTTGATGCGTGATGCAAAAATCACTCAAATTTACGAAGGCACATCAGAGGTTCAGCGTATTGTTATTTCAAGAGCATTGTTAGCATAGTTAGTTATAAAGTTCAAAGTTATAAAGTTACAAAGTTTTGCATTTTTACTCAGATCGGATATTTTGTTTGAAAACTTAAAAAACTGTGTTCATTAACTTTAAACTTTCAAACTTTTAAACTTTAAACTATCTGTTTCAATGAAACGATTTTTTGTAACCGGTATAGGAACTGATGTTGGCAAAACAATTGCCAGCGCTATTTTGGTTGAGTCGCTCCATGCAGATTACTGGAAACCAATTCAGGCTGGAGATCTGGACAATACTGACACCATGAAGGTGCGATCATTGATCAGCAATACCAGATCCAAATTCCACCCCGAAACCTATCAACTAACAAAACAAATGTCTCCACATGCTGCTGCAGAAGCAGATGAAATTAAAATCAATATTGATACGCTTGCCCTTCCAATAACTTCTAACTCACTGATCATAGAAGGCGCAGGCGGATTAATGGTTCCACTAAACGATGAATTTCTGGTAATTGATCTGATACAAAAGTTGAAAGTTGAAGTTATTCTTGTTTCAAGCAATTACCTTGGTAGCATTAATCATACACTGCTAACGGTTGAAGCGCTTAAGAACAGGAATATTCCAATTGCAGGAATTATTTTCAATGGAAGATCTACCAGGACCTCTGAAGAATATATATTGAACTATACAGGATTGAAAAAACTGTTATCTATTGATGAAGAAAAAAAAATTGATAAGGAAACGATATTGAAATATAAAGCAATGTTAAATACTGACATTTGTTAATCAGTGAAAAGTTCTTTTTTCATCCATAAAAATTTACAAAATAAATCAAGTGCCAATGAAAGAAAGTTATGAAAGGTTGCTGGAAGGCAATAGAACATGGTCGGCCGAAAAACTAAAACAAGATCCTGATTTTTTTAAAAATCTTACATTGGGTCAAAACCCTGAATATCTATGGATCGGTTGTTCCGACAGCCGTGTACCTGCAAATGAGATCACTGGTACCAAATCCGGACAAATGTTTGTGCACCGCAACATTGCCAATATGGTGGTACATACTGATATGAATTTGTTGAGTGTTTTGTATTATGCTGTGGAAGTTTTACACGTAAAACATATAATAATATGCGGGCACTATGGATGCGGAGGAATAGTGGCTGCAATGGACAATAAGGATAATGGTTTTGTCAATAATTGGCTGAGAAATATTAAAGAAGTTTATGAAAAACATAAAACTGAACTTGAATCCATAACCGATTTAAAAAAACGCGAAAACCGGTTGGTAGAGTTAAATGTAATTGAGCAGGTTCATAACTTATCCAAAACAATAGTTGTGCAGAAAGCATGGAATAAGCGTGAACTTCAGGTACATGGTTGGGTGTATGGCTTCAATAATGGCCTTATTACCGATTTAAAAGTAATGATGGATGAGATCAGCGATCTGGAACCAATTTTCAGATACCACCTATAAAAAAAGCTGACACCAATTCTACATTTTAACACCACAACAACGTGGTGAAATTTGTGCAATTCGTGTCAGCTTAACCCTTTCCCAATAAAAGAGAAAGTAAAATCAACCTACTTATTAATCGTTATTTTTTTAGTGCTATTTTCTTTATCATTTCTGATGTTCACAAAATAGCTGCCATTCGCTTCATTCGACAAGTCAATGGTTTCTTTTCCTGTTACATTTAATTCTTTTGAAAACACAACTTTTCCAATGATATTGGAAACAGTAACAATTGTTTTTGCTGAACTATTTCCAGTGTTTACAGTAAATATACCATCTGCAGATGGATTAGGATATACGGAAATTGAAGTGCCTGCAGTAAAAGAAGTGATCGCAGTTGTTCCTGTAACCGAACCGTTAACCATTACTGTATCAACGCCAAAAGTTCCACCTGTTCCTTCAGCATTCCATGCATAAAAACGAAATGTTTTTGCACTGGTACTATTGGTGAAATCGGTGCCGCTTAAGGTAATTGTACTTCCGGATTGCTGGCTGGTTGTTGCATCCAGGTTCCAAAAGAAAATATCACCTGTTTGAACACTTAAATTTGCATTTGCAGGAGCAATGGATGCAGGAAGATTTGTAGCATAAGTATCTGCATTGGAACGAACAGCGTAAGTTCTGATCCCTGTACCGGAGCGTTGCAATTTAAATGTAATACTTGACAAAGTCATTGAAAATCCAATAGAAGGCGTAACAGTTACCTCATAATATTCAGCCGTATTTATACTTCCTGTTAATGAAGAATACAGATCAATTCCGGTTGTAGCACCAAGAGGCCAGCCAGTAAACGAAAACCGACCTGCTGCATTTGGATTTACCGCAGTACCCATAGCCGAAAAACTACCAAATGTAACACCCGTAGCTGTTGGAACAGGTGTTGGATCAATTAAGCCTGATGTAGTTTTTACACTATCAAAACTGTATAAAGCTGAAAAGCTTTGTGCTAAAAGTACACTTGATGAAAAAGTTGCAACCGATAGAAATAAAGTAAGTTTTTTTATCATGATTTTAAATTTTAGTTTTTAATATTTTAAAGATGCGAAATTAAACATAATTATAGTACACTATATTATCTATTTGTTATTATATGCAGTCATGGTTCTTTGCAAACCAATAGTTGCAAAACCCTGTATCATTTCTACTGCAAGTTTAATGCGGGGTTCAATTAATTTCTCCTCTTCTGTGCTCCATTTTCCAAGCACAAAGTTTACTTGATTTCCCTTTGAAAATTCACTGCCAACCCCAAATCGTAATCGTGCGTAATTGGGGGTATTCAATGTTTCCTGAATGTTTTTTAATCCGTTGTGGCCACCATCACTGCCCTTACCTTTCAAACGCAATGCGCCCAAAGGCAATGCAATGTCGTCAGTAACTACCAATAGGTTCTCAATTGAAATTTTTTCGGCCTGAAGCCAATAATTGACTGCCTTACCACTTAAATTCATATAAGTAGAAGGTTTTATTAAGATCAATGTTTTTCCTTTGAACTTATATTCCACAATGTCGGCAAGCCTGCCGGTATTGAATTTCAAATTGTTTTCTTTTGCAATAGCATCAAGCACCATAAATCCAATATTATGGCGGGTGTTGGCATATTCTTCACCAATATTTCCTAATCCAACAATTAAAAATTTGCTCATATTAAAAATACCTTGTAAAATAAAAAAAGTTGGCGCCCGCAATAGAGTGGACACCAACTTTTAATAAATAGTTTAAAAAATTATTTTTTAGCAGCAGGCTTCGCAGCAGGTGCAGCTTTAGCTCCGGCAGCAGGTGCAGCAGCTTTTGCAGCAGGTGCAGCAGCTTTTGCTCCAGGTGCAGCAGCTTTTGCTTCTTCAGCAGCAGCAACACGTGTAGTTTCAACTCCAACCACAGTAATGTTAGAAGCATTTAAGAATGTTAAGCCATCAATAATAATATCTTCAACACGAATTGATTGACCAATTTGCATTTCATCAATTGCAATATTGATCGTATCCGGCATTTTTTCAACTAAACCTTTAGCTTTAAGTGTTTTTAGTTTTTTAACCAATTTACCACCCGCTCTAACTCCTGGAGATGTTCCTGTAGTTTTTACCGGAATGTTCATTGTAACCGGTTTTCCTGGTGTGATCTCTAAAAAATCAACATGCAAAAGTTGATCATAAATTTTGTGAAATTGCGCTTCCTGTAAAATCGCATTATATTTTTTACCTGCAATTTCCAGATCTACCACATTTACATCAGGTGTGTAGATCAGGTTTCTAAAGTCCGAAGACAATACTGCAAAGTGAATTTGTTCTTTACCACCGTAAAGTACACAAGGTACTTGCTGAGCATTTCTCAATGCTGTTGCATCTTTTTTCCCTACATTCGCACGTGGCGAACCGCTAATAGATACTGATTTCATTTTTATTTTAGTTTAGATTTATTTTGATTGTAGCGCCCTTCCAATCAAATTCTTTTAAATATGTTTGGCGCAATATTTTTAATTGTTTTTTTCGCTTAACTTACAATAAAGTTAGAGCTGATCGATTCAAAGCTGTGTACGCTGTGTATTACTTTTGCAAACAAATCTGCTACTGAAAGTACTTTTATTTTACTACTTTCTCTTTTTAAAGGAATAGTATCAGTAACAATAAGCTCTGTAATTCCTGATTTTTCAATATTTTCATACGCTTTGCCCGACAATACAGCGTGAGTACATACAGCTCTTACGCTATTAGCCCCACGATCAAGCATCATATCAGCAGCTTTAGCAAGTGTTCCACCCGTATCAATTAAATCATCCACCAACATGATGTCACGCCCTTCTACATCACCAATTAAGGTCATGCTCTCTATTACATTGGCTTTTGAACGTTGTTTGTAACAAATAACAATATCCGATTTTAAGAATTTAGCATACGCATTTGCCCGTTTCGACCCGCCCATATCGGGAGCAGCCATTGTTAAATTTGGCAAATTTAAACCTTGTATATATGGTAAAAATATAGAGGAAGCATATAAGTGATCAACCGGAAAATCGAAAAAGCCCTGAATTTGATCCGCGTGAAGATCCATAGTAATAATACGTGTTGCACCTGCGGCTGAAAGCAAATTTGCTACCATTTTGGCTCCAATTGCTACACGCGGCTGATCTTTACGATCCTGACGGGCGAAACCAAAATAGGGCAAAACCGCAATGATCTGATGAGCCGATGCACGTTTTGCAGCATCGATCATCAGTAATAACTCAAATAAATTATCTGTTGGCGGGAAAGTAGATTGAATGATAAGTACATCACTCCCGCGAACGGTTTCTTCATACGATGGCTGAAACTCCCCATCACTAAAGCGTAACAATGCAACTTTCCCTAATTCCTGACCATAACTTTTAGCAATTTTATCAGCTAAAACACTTGAAGCAGAACCGGAGAATATTTTAACCTGATTTTTCATGACCTTTTTATAGGGCTGCAAATGTAAGGAAAAATGCAGTTCTGTCAAAAGAATTTTGATGTTTAGTACATTATTTCTTTGTGAATCAAAAACAAATGAATAGTTTTGCATCCCCGCTCCCACAAAAAATAAATGCCCGGGTGGCGGAATTGGTAGACGCGCTGGTCTCAAACACCTGTGGGAAAC
>JAZKBX010000092.1:0-5575 GCA_040388455.1 Bacteroidota bacterium | reverse complement strand
AAGAGATCAAACCAATATTCGGACCTTCAGGAGTTTCAATAGTACACAAACGACCGTAGTGAGTATAGTGAACGTCACGTACCTCAAAACCTGCGCGCTCACGTGATAAACCTCCAGGCCCTAGTGCTGAAAGTCTACGCTTGTGCGTGATCTCTGCAAGAGGATTGGTTTGGTCCATAAACTGTGATAACTGATTGGTTCCAAAAAACGAGTTGATAACTGAAGACAATGTTTTAGCATTGATCAAGTCAGTAGGTGTAAACACCTCATTATCACGAACGTTCATTCTTTCACGGATGGTACGAGCCATACGTGCTAAACCTACTCCAAACTGTGAATACAATTGTTCACCAACTGTACGTACACGTCTGTTTGATAAGTGGTCAATATCATCCACATCTGCTTTTGCATTGATCAATTCGATCAAATACTTAATGATGCAAATAATATCTTCTTTTGTTAATGTTCTAACAGTGAAAGGTGTTTCCAGGTTCAACTTTTTGTTGATTCTGTAACGGCCTACTTCACCAAGATCATAACGTTTATCAGAGAAAAATAATTTATCCACTACCCCACGTGCTGTTTCTTCATCAGGTGGTTCAGCGTTACGTAACTGACGGTAGATATGCTCCACAGCCTCTTTTTGAGAGTTGGAAGTATCTTTTTGCAAGGTATTGTAGATGATGGCATAATCACCAGCATTTACATCTAACTTATGTAAGATCACCGATTTTACATTTGCATCCATAATTAAATCGATGTGGTTATTGTCCAGGATCGTTTCGCGGTCAATAATAACCTCGTTACGTTCAATAGAAACAACTTCACCGGTATCCTCATCTACAAAATCTTCAACCCATGTTTTTAGAACACGAGCAGCTAATTTGCGACCAATAACTGTTTTTAAACCGGCTCTGCTAACTTTTAATTCATCAGCCAGACCGAATATTTCAAGGATCTGTTTATCACTTTCAAATCCGATTGCTCTTAATAATGTTGTTACCGGAAGTTTTTTCTTACGATCGATATAAGCGTACATCACGTTATTGATATCGGTAGAAAACTCTATCCAAGATCCTCTGAAAGGGATAACTCTTGCTGAATAAAGTTTAGTACCGTTTGAGTGACGGCTTTGACCGAAGAATACGCCTGGTGAACGGTGTAACTGAGATACAATAACACGTTCTGCTCCATTGATAACGAAAGTACCTTTTGGAGTCATATACGGAATAGTACCTAAGTAAACATCCTGTACAATGGTTTCGAAATCTTCATGTTCAGGATCAGTACAATACAAACGAACTTTCGCTTTAAGCGGAACGCTGTATGTTAAACCACGCTCAATACACTCTTCAAGAGAGTAACGAGTTGGATCAATAAAATAATCTAGGAATTCGAGCACAAAATTATTTCGTGCATCGGAAATAGGAAAGTTTTCTGCGAAAACTTTATAAAGTCCTTCGTTTTGACGATTTTCAGAAGTAGTTTCTAACTGAAAAAAATCCTGGAACGATTTAAGTTGGATATCTAAAAAGTCAGGGTAATCGATTTGACTTTTAATAGAAGCGAAACTTATTCTTTGTTTTTTTTTATTTGGAGTCAAGGTGCTTAGGATTTATTTGGTTGATTAAAGAATTTAGCGAATAAGTTTAAAATTAATCAAGCTTTTAATAAAATAATAAGATTAAATCGGTTGTTTTAGTTAATGTATTTATCAGGCTCAGCCTTAACAACTTATAACACAATTAACAAATTTAATTCATTTTATTTAAATAAAAATCCAATCAGATCTTATTTAACTTATTTTAACCATTTGAATTCAAAAATAAACAACAAAAGGGTATAGATCACAACCCGATTTTAGATCGGAGTTGAGCTCTATACCTTATAGGTTGTGTATAAGCAACAGTTTATTATTTAACTTCAACCTTTGCTCCTGCTTCCTCTAATTGTTTTTTTACTGCTTCAGCATCTTCTTTAGAAACACCTTCTTTGATTGGTTTTGGAGCACCATCAACTAAATCTTTAGCTTCTTTTAAGCCAAGTCCTGTTAAATCTTTTACAATTTTAACTACACCTAATTTAGCTGCACCTGCTTCAACAAGAATTACATCAAAAGTAGTTTTTTCTGCTACTGCTGCTGCGCCACCGCCAGCTACTGGAGCTGCTGCTGCTGCTGCTGCTGGTTCAATACCATGCTCATCTTTTAAAATTTTAGCTAACTCATTAACTTCTTTAACAGTTAAGTTTACTAGTTGCTCAGCGAAAGCTTTTAAATCTGCCATTTTATTTATTGTTTTAATTATTAATTACTATTTTATTAAATTATTTTATTGTAATGTTCATGTAATTTCTTAAACTATTTGCCATTATTAGCTATTGATTTTCAGATAATTATATATTGTTATATCTATTTATCCTTTAGCGAAAATTCTTACTAAAATAACAGAAAGTTCAAAATTTATTCTGGTTTTTCAGAAAGGGTTTTAACGATACCAGCTAATTTGCCACCACTCGATTTAAGAGCAGAAATAACATTTTTAGCAGGTGATTGAAGTAATCCAAGGATCTCACCAATCATTTCGTTTTTAGATTTAATGCTTGCTAATACATCTAATTGATCATCACCAATATAAACACATTCTTCAACATAAGCCGCTTTCAAAAGTGGTCTATCGTTTTTCAAACGAAATTCTTTGATAAGTTTAGCAGGATCGCTTCCAACTTCTGAAAACATAATTGCTGTAGAACCTTTCAAAGAACCTAATAATGGTTGGTACTCTTTAGCTGTACTGCGTTCCATTGCTAACTTCAACAATGAATTTTTCACTACAAGCATTTGAATGTTTTTGGTAAAACATATTCTTCTTAAAGCTGACGTTTTTACAGCATTTAATGAAGAAATATCGGTCAAATAGAAATGAGTGTTGTTTGCCAATTGTTCAACCAGGGAATCTATTACTTTTGATTTATCTTCTTTTTTCATTTCTGTTAATTTTATTTACATCGTGGAAGCCGTTGCAAATGGTTGTTTTATTTTAAAATTAAAATTACCCTAAAAACTTAGTATCGATCTGGATACTTGGACTCATAGTAGAAGACAAATAAACACTTCTAACATAAACTCCTTTTGCTGAAGAGGGCTTTAATTTCATTATTGTTTGTAACAATTCATTTGTATTTTCGGCAAGTTTATTACTATCGAATGATACTTTACCAACTAAGGCTTGTACGATACCAGCTTTATCTACTTTAAAATCGATCTTACCACCCTTAGCATCTGTAACAGCTTTTCCTATTTCCATAGTAACTGTACCTGTTTTAGGATTTGGCATTAAACCTCTTGGCCCTAATACACGACCTAATGCACCTACTTTACCCATAACTGAAGGCATAGTAATGATAACATCAACATCTGTCCAGCCACCTTTAATTTTTTCGATATATTCATCTAATCCAACGAAATCAGCACCTGCGGCAGTTGCTTCAGCTACTTTATCAGGAGTACAAAGCACTAATACGCGCATTGTTTTACCTGAACCATGTGGTAAAGAAACGCTACCACGAACCATTTGATTCGCTTTACGTGGATCTACACCCAAACGTACGCTTACATCAACCGATGAATCAAATTTTGTATTGGTGATATCTTTAATAATTTTTGTAGCTTCAGCCAATGAATATGATTTTGTAGCATCATATTTTGACATGGCCAATTTTCTGTTTTTTGAAATCTTAGTCATTTTTATTAATTTGTGATGTGCAAACGTTCTTTAAAAGGAACTCCATCTGTTTTTATTTAGTGATTTAGAGATTTAGAGATTTAGTGATTTGGAGAATTGAAATTCTCTAATTCTTCAAATCTAAAATTCTCTATTTCTTTAAAGGTGATTCACCTGTTACAGTTAATCCTAAACTGCGAGCAGTTCCGGCAACCATACTCATTGCTGATTCGATAGAAAAACAATTCAAATCGGGCATTTTTGCTTCAGCAACTTCACGGATCTGAGCCCAAGAAATATTACCTACTTTTACACGATTTGATTCTTTCGAACCTGTTTTTACTTTTGATAACTCCAACAACGATATTGCTACCGGTGGGTTTTTAAGGATAAATTCAAATGATTTATCTTTATAAACTGTAATAATTACGGGAATTACTTTACCTGCTTTATCCTGAGTTCTAGCATTAAATTGCTTACAAAACTCCATGATGTTCACACCTTTTGCACCTAATGCAGGACCAATTGGTGGTGCCGGGTTTGCAGCTCCTCCTTTTATTTGCAACTTAACCATTGCACCTATTTCTTTTGCCATTTCTTTTTTTTAGTTTAAAGTTTAAAGTTTGAAAGTTTAAAGTTTGTTGATGGGAAGCTCAACTTTAAACTTTTAAACTTTCAATTTTAAAACTGAATTGATTTAACTTTCTTTTTCTACTTCCATGTAACCTAATTCCAATGGAGTTTTTCTGCCAAAAATTTTCACCATTACTTCCAACTTCTTCTTCTCTTCATTTACTTTTTCAATAGTTCCAGTGAAACCATTGAATGGCCCGTTTATTACTTTTACTGTTTCACCAACAATGAAAGGAATGTTTAATTGTGCATCACTTCCTTCAAGAACATCTACCGTTCCTAAAATACGATTTACTTCTGCCAAACGCATTGGTACAGGTAAACCACCTTTTGTTTCACCTAAAAATCCAATAACACCTGTAATATTTTTTATAACGTGGGGTACTTCGCCCACTAATGATGCTTCAATTAAAATATACCCACTATAAAAAGGACGCTCTTTGCTAACCTTTTTTCCATTGCGTATTTGATAAATTTTTTCGGTAGGTATTAAAATTTGAGAAACAAAACTGCTTAATCCCAAACGGTTGATCTCTACTTCAATATATTGTTTTACCTTTTTTTCCTGACCGCTTATAGCTCTCACAACATACCACTTTTTAGTAGTGTCAGTAGTTTTTGCTTGCTCGCTTTTTGTTTGCTCGACCATTTTATTAAAGTATGTATTAAGTATTATGTATTAAGAGTCTTTTTTAGGAAAATAGTTGATATACAGATTCCATTCCTTTATTAAATGCAAAATCCATAACAAATACCAAAAGCGCAATGATCACAGAAGCGATCATTACCACAATTGCACTGCTTTGCAATTCACCCCAGGTTGGCCAACTTACTTTGTGAAAAAGCTCATTGGTAGTTTCGTTAATGTATGTTTTGAAGTTGCTCATATTTTTTTTTAGTTTAAAGTTGGAAAATTTAAAGTTTAAAGTTGCGGCTTAAACCTTCTAACTTTTAACTTTTAAACTTTTAACTTAATCTTGCACAGGTGGAGAGATTCGAACTCCCATCAAAGGTTTTGGAGACCTCTATTCTACCCTTGAACTACACCTGTTTGTTTCAAATTGGTGTTATTCAAACCTCAAAAAAATCAGTTTTGAGTACCACCCTTTATTAGTAGAAAACAGCAGGCTGTGTTTCCACGGCCTACTGTTAGCTAATTTTGTATTTAAATAATTAAAATTATTTAATGATTTCAGTCACCTGACCAGCACCTACTGTTC
>JAZKBX010000091.1:0-8500 GCA_040388455.1 Bacteroidota bacterium | reverse complement strand
CACTGGTTCGATTCCAGTGGGTACCACTTTCAAAATGAAGCCTTTACAGAAATGTAAAGGCTTTTTTTGTTTTTTAAATATGGGATGAAGGCATCCTGGAGTACAAAGTCACCATTTAAACATTCAAACAGTTCACTTTATCGTAAAAAACTGATCTCAAAGCAGTATTGGGGATATTTTTGACATAAAAAAGTATTCACCTAACAAAATTAAAATGGCAGCAAAAGTAAAATCAATACCTGAAGGATATACCAGTGTAACACCTTATCTTACTATTAAAGACGCAAAAAAAGCAATTGAATTCTATAAAAAAGTATTTAATGCAAAAGAGATTGGACGCTTAGAAACTCCAGATGGAAAAATAGGGCACTGCGAATTACAAATCGGGGATTCCCGTATTATGTTATCAGATGAAATGCCGGGTATGGGAGGTAAATCAGCACAAACATTGG
This sequence comes from Bacteroidota bacterium, assembly GCA_040388455.1. Classification (GTDB taxonomy): domain Bacteria; phylum Bacteroidota; class Bacteroidia; order 2-12-FULL-35-15; family 2-12-FULL-35-15; genus 2-12-FULL-35-15. Next base: position 8,048 of record JAZKBX010000091.1, on the reverse strand, counting down.
GCGGCTCTCCTATCACCCTCTGCCTGTATTTGGAAAATGCTGACGAAGTATATAAGCAAGCTTTGGCGGCCGGAGCCAAAGTAGATAAAAATATGGAAATGAAGGACCAGTTTTACGGAGACCGTTCAGGAACCGTAACCGACCCTTTTGGTTTACAATGGACCATCGGAAAGCACATTGAAGATGTTTCTTTTGATGAAATGCAGAAACGGTATAATGATGTGATGAGTAAAGTTCATTCTTAAGAAAATAGCGGAAGATCGATCAAAAGGAATTATTTATTTTGTCGGCAGACCGATAGAGAAGTTAGGCAAAGCAAAGCCTTTACAGAAATGTAAAGGTTTTTTTTGTCGGAAATCGTGCGATGAGTTTTGCCTAAGATCGTTTGCCTCTACCTTCAAAATAAAAGTCAAAGAGTCAATTTCGCAAACGAATATAAAACAAAGAATAACAATAAAACCGATTGTTTTTTCGTATTTTAACAACCCCATAATTAAAAAATTAGAATGGCTGATGTGCATACAAAAAAGGTAAGAAGCTATAATATGAGCCAAATTAAAGGCAAAGACACAAAGCCTGAGATGATGGTTCGAAAGTTCCTTTTTGCAAGCGGGTTCAGATATAGACTACACGATAAAAAATTACCCGGAAAACCAGACATTGTTTTGCCGAAATATAAAACTATACTTTTTGTGCATGGTTGTTTTTGGCATGGACATGAAAATTGTAAATATTTTGCTGCGCCCAAAACAAGAACAGAGTGGTGGTTAAATAAAATTAATGGGAATCAAAAAAAAGACGTTGAAAGTGTTTCTCTTTTGAAAAAACAGGGCTGGAATGTGATAACAGTATGGGAATGTGAATTGAAATCGGATAAAAGGGAGAGTACATTGAAAAAATTGCTTACTTTGTTAATCTCAAAGGACAAATAAACGTACAAAGTTTTTCATTGAAATTTGGCATTAGATCAAAACTATGGTAGATTATTCAGACATTAAGAAACGTTTAAAATTGGATGTCGATAAGAAATTCACAAGTGAACATGCTTATATAACCCATTATTTGCAAAACACTAAAAATGGTGTTTCAAAAGCGTATAAGGAAAAAGCATTAGTTTATATTTCTTCCAGATTAGAAGATGCCGTTGCTAAAAAATTTGAAATAAATTCAACTAACTGGAATGTACCTTTCCCACCACCCCAAAAGCCTCTTTTTAAATTTATTGATCTCTTTGCAGGAATTGGAGGCTTCAGAATTGCTTTACAAAATCAGGGAGGCAAATGTGTCTTTTCTTCAGAAATAAATAATGCAGCAAAACAAACTTACGAATCTAATTTTGGAGAGTTTCCTTTTGGTGATATACGTGACTTTTCAGGGCCAGATATAACAGACGAAGAACTTGATCATCTGATTCCCGATCATACCATTTTAACGGGTGGTTTTCCATGTCAGCCATTTAGCTTGGCAGGAGTATCAGCACGCAATTTTCTGGGGCAGGTGCACGGGTTTTCTGATGAAGATAAAGGAAATCTCTTCTTTGATATTGCTCGAATCGTATCTGTAAAAAGGCCTGATGTCGTTTTTCTTGAAAATGTGAAGAACTTTAAAGGTCATGACAATGGCAATACATTTCTTACTGTAAAGAAAACCATGGAAGATCTGGAGTATCATTTTTTTAGTGATATCATTAATGCTGAAACCTGGGTGCCCCAGCAAAGGCGAAGATTTTATATAGTTTGTTTTAAAAAGAAAAGAAAAAATGAAAAAGCACCTGACTTCAGTTTTCCAAAACCAGAGGGAGAGCCGAAGAAACTTTCTGACATATTAGAAAATGATGTCCCTTTCAAATATACTATTTCAGATAGGTTATGGATAGGGCATATCAATAGAACAAAAAGGAATCTGGAACGAGGAACAGGATTTACAGCTAACCTTGCAGACTTGGAAAAACCTTCAAAAACTTTAGTTGCAAGATATGGGAAAGACGGTAAAGAATGTTTGATTCCTCAGGGAGATATAAACCCAAGGAAACTTACACCAAGAGAGTGCGCAAGGCTTCAGGGATTTCCAGAATCCTTTATTCTTCCACCAAGTGATGCTCCTTCATATCATCAGTTCGGAAACTCTGTCGCAGTGCCGGTTATTGAAGCCATTGCTAAAAATATAGTTAAAAAAATATTTAAAAAGAAAAAGTAAAATGGAATTTCAGGAAATACATAAAGCTTTTTTTAACTGTTCTTTAGGAGCTTATTCTGAAGTTACGAGTACTGAAAACAAAAACTCTCAGGTAACAGCGGATAAAGATGAAAAAACAATACTTCTAAATTATTTTGGAAAAAACAATTTGCTAATTGGAAATGTGCAATCAAACCCTTCAAAAGCGTCAAAAGAATTTTTACTTTACCCTCATTTTGAAACAATAACCCTCAATCTTGCATTTGTAAAACTAACTTCAGAGCTTAGGCTTTATCTTTCCTCTGATCATGGATTTAAACCAAAAGGAAATGATATCTCGTTTATTTATATCAATAAAGAAAAAAAACTTGTAATAGGTTCAATGTCCAAAACAGAATGGGAAGAAATTGGTATGCGATTTAATTTTCAACCAAGAGCGAGATTACTTTTGCAATTGGGAGACCAGCTAATTAGAAATGAAACTATTGCACTTACTGAATTAGTTAAAAACTCTTTTGATGCTGATGCAGGTTATTGCAAAGTTTATATGATAAATGTTGACAACAAAGACGTGGGAGAGATAATATTGGAAGATGATGGATGGGGAATGGATATTGAAACTATAAAAAATGCATGGCTTGAACCCGGAAGTGATAGTAAAGAAAAAATTGTTCGGGAAAAATTATACTCACCCAAAGGGAGATTGCCAATTGGTGAAAAAGGAATAGGCCGCTTTGGAGTCCATAAATTGGGACGAGAAATAGAACTAATAACAAGAAAAGCAAACAATAAAGAAATTGTTGTTAGAATAAACTGGGAAAATTTTAAAGAACACAAGTATTTAAAGGATGCCCCGGTTATTATATTTGAGAGGATACCTGAAATATTTACAAAAGATAAGACAGGAACAAAAATTATAATTAAAAAATTACCAATAGCCTGGACAAGAGGTAAACTTAGAGATGCATTCAGAGCAATTAATGCAATATCAGTCCCAACTACTTACCATATCGATGAGATTGAAAAGGAAAACACAAAAGTAAAGGATCCTAACGGCTTTGAAGCGCTGCCTGATACCAATTTGGGTTGGATAGAAGATATACCCAAATGGCAGGATATACTTCAGTACGCTTTATTCTTTTTTGATGTTGAAATACTTGATGATAAGATTACAAAATTTAAGTATCAGTTCCGCCCCTGGGATAATATGAAAGAGATTACAGGAAATGAAGTGACAGAGAAGATAAAACCGGTGAATGGATTATTAGATATTGAAGTTTCAAATAGTAGAAAGTTTAAACCTCTTACTGTACCAGAAGATGTTAAAATAGGAAAGATTCGTTTTCAGGGATGTATTTTTATTAGAGATAAAAATATATTAAAAATTGCTCTCAATAAACCCTCTTTTTTAAGTGATTATCTTAATGACAATGGTGGAATAAGGGTGTTTAGAAATGGGCTAAGGGTTTATGACTATGGTGAAAAAGGTAATGACTGGCTTAATCTTGATTACCGAAGATTTAATGACCCTGGAGTAAAAGTGAGTAATAATATGATTCTTGCATCTATAACGATAGATAGAGAGGAAAGCAGCAGTTTAGTTGAAAAAACGAATCGCGAAGGCTTTATAGAAAATGAAGCGTACGAAATTTTTAAAAGCCAGATTTTATATGCTTTAAGACTTGTTGAAATATGCAGGAAGCCTGACAAGGAAAGGTTAGATCCTATTTACAGACCAAAGGTAGAAACAGAATCCGTGCTGAAATCTATTTATAATTTAAAAGGATTTATTGATGAGAGAGTAAAAGATCAAGAAACAAATAAACATTTGAAGTTATATGTGGATAAAGTTGAAGTGAATTATAAGTTCATGTATGATAAATTAGTGAAAAGTGCAAATGCAGGAATGGGTTGGAGCATATATCTTCATGAAATCGAGAAAATTATTAAGGAAATTGAAAAAGTCGTAAAAATTGGAAAAGAGGATGAGAGAGCAATAAAACTTGTTAATCATTTAGCGAAACTAATTGAAAATTATTCTCAAATACTAAGAAAATCTGGTAGGACGAATGAAAACCTGAAAACGGTAATAGAGCAATCTTTATTCAATGTAGAGTTTCGTTTTAAGGCTCACCAAGTTTTAATAATTGATGCATTTTCAGAAAGCCTTTTAGATGATAAGGTTAAATTGTCTAGAAACCTTATTGTTTCTACGTTGATGAATATTTATGACAACTCCATTTATTGGCTTGACCGCGCAGGACGAGAAACTAAAAAAATCAGAGTTGCTTTATCTGATGAAAAGGAAGGCTTTATTTCAATTGTTATCTCTGATAATGGAACAGGTTTTTTAATGTCACCTGAGCAAATGACTGAGATAATGATGTCTGCAAGGGGGGGGATGGGAATGGGATTGCATTTGGCAAAAGAAATAATGGAAGCACATAATAATTCTGTGTTGTCGTTTAATGAATATGGAGAATTTATTGTTCCTGATGAGTTTAAAGAAGGTGCAACTTTAGCATTATGTTTTAAAATATAAAAAATGATTTTACCAAAAAACGGAAGAGTAATTATTATTGATGATGAGCCTGCTCAGGCAGTTCCACTTATTTCAGCATTATCAAAATTTAATATTGCAACAACATATTTTGATGCAAGGAAAGAAACCTTACCATTAAAAAGGTTTAACGATGTACGGGTTGTATTTCTTGACATCAATTTGGTGGGTGGAGCTCAACCTGACTGGCACTCTGAAAAAGCTATATTGATTAATAATATAACCTCAATTATAGAGCCTCAAACACCTTATATACTTTTTGTTTGGAGTGTAAATGAATCTGATCATTTTGAAGATTTAGTAAAATTATTTGATGCAGATTTAAATTCTTATAAGCCAATAGTTCCTCTCATAAAAATGGATAAAAATGAAATGTTCAATCAGAATATTGGTGACGATGGAATTGTTGAGTGGACATTGAACTATTCAATTGAAGAAACTATTCAGCTTATTAAACAAAAAATAAATGAAGGGGTTTCAACAATAGACTCATTCGAGGCTCTTTTAAAATGGGAAAATATTGTTTCTGCCTCCACAACTGATATTACTAATGAAATTGTTTTTTTAGCAAATAGGGAAGGCAATCTAAATGAGGAGCTGAAAAAAATCTATTATAAGCTTGCTGAATCAATGTGGGGAAATACAGTGAAAGGCAAAGGTGTTATAGAAATTATTACTCAATCATTATCTGTTTTCAACAAAATGTTTTTAGATAATTTGGATAATAATTTAAGAACTAAACTAACTATAGATTATTTAACAAATGTTGTTGAGCCAGAAGACTTTTCTTATGACACTATTTGTTTATTGAATTCAAAATTAATTTTAACTAATTCCGAAAAAGGAATTCATATTCCTGGAAATATATACAAAATTAAAGATGAAACAGGAGTTGTGAAGTCTATAATTAATGAATTGAAAGACAGATCATCTTTTTACCCTGATTTTTGTGAAAAAGCTGGAGTTAAATTGTCTGAAGCAATAACCCCGAGTGGGAATTTGATTAGTAAATTAAAGTCTGATTTCAATGTTTACTTTACTGGTAAAATAGAAGAAATTATTAGTAAAAGTGTTTATATAGGATTAGAAATTACACCAATATGTGATTATACACAGGGTAAAAGGATTTACCCAAGAATTTTGCCTGGATTAATTATTGATGATGCTTATTATAAGTATTTTAAAACAAAAACAGAATCGTGCACTATAACACCACCACTTCATATTAATGGTACCAAGCAACGATTATTATTTGAGTTTAGGTATTTGAACACTCATGAGGCAGAAAAGTTTTTAAATGAAGAATCAATATTTCGTCTAAGGGAACAGATGATTACTGAAATTCAATCTAAGCTTGCAGGAAATATAAACAGACCCGGAGTAATATTTTTGCAATAAGTAATGGCAAAAAATAACTGGACAAGAGAAGAATTAATTATCGCATTTAATCTCTATTGCAAAACGCCTTTTTCAAAAATTAATGCAACCTACAAACCAGTAAAAGAATTAGCCCCGCTTATTGGCCGTTCTGATAGTTCCTTGGCAATGAAACTTGCAAATTTTGCGCGACTTGATCCTGTATTGCAAGCAAGAGGTGTTAAAGGATTAAAAGGTGGTAGCAAGGGTGAAGAAGAAATCTGGAATGAATTCAATAATAACTGGGAACAGCTTGCTTTCGAAAGTGAAAGAATTCTGGCAGAATATAAAGGTCAATCTTTAGAGGACTCAACTAATATTATTATTGAAGATATATTCGAAGAAGGGAAGGAACGTGAAGCATTAGTAAAAGTCAGAGTTAATCAATATTTTTTCAGAAGTACTGTCTTGGCTTCCTACAATAACAAATGTTGCATAACAGGAATATCTTCTACTGAGTTACTGGTTGCCGGGCATATTATTCCATGGGCAGCAGATACAAAAAACAGGATCAACCCTGCAAATGGCTTATGTATGAATGCTTTGCATGACAAAGCTTTTGATAAAGGACTAATAACGGTTACTCCGGATTATATAATCCGGCTTTCTGAGAAATTATTGTCAACGTTTAAAAATGTTGAATCTGAAATGTTTTTTCTTCCATATGAAGCGAAAAAAATTACTCTACCTCAGAAATTTTTACCATTCAGAGAATTTCTTGAATATCATAACTCAACGGTTTTCAAGTTATGAAATCCTAGCACAACTGTTGAGATTGCCTTTAAAGGAAAAAGTAAAATTAACATTCATGAACAGCAAATATAGAATGCGGGTAATGATCAAAACAGATAGAATTTTTTAATATCTCAAAAAAAATAATTTTCGTAAAATTTATAATTGCAATTATCTATGAAACTACAAGAAATAACCGATTGTTTAGAGGCTTATGCTCCCTTGGCTTACCAGGAAAGTTATGATAATGCAGGGCTGATCTGCGGAAGTAAGGACATGGATATTACTTCTGCATTAATTTGTTTGGATAGCACCGAAGCGGTTATTGATGAGGCTATTGAGCAGGGCTGCAACCTGGTAATTGCACATCATCCGATCGTGTTTTCGGGCTTAAAAAAATTCAATGGGAAAAATTATGTGGAACGTGTTATCATTAAAGCGATCCGGAATAATATTGCCATTTATGCGGCACACACCAACTTAGACAATGTACACAACGGTGTAAATGCTAAAATTGCTGAGAAACTAGGATTGGTGAATTGTAATGTATTGGTTCCTCAAAAAAATTTATTAAAAAAACTCGTTACATTTTGTCCGGAAGCAAATGCTGAAGAAGTGCGAATAGCTTTATTTAATGCAGGAGCAGGCAAAATTGCCAATTATGATGAGTGTAGCTTTAATACCACCGGAACAGGTACTTTTCGTGCCGGAGAAGGAAGCGATCCATTTGTGGGTGAAATTGGTGAACAACATCAGGAAAAAGAAGTGAGGATTGAAACTATTTATCCACAACATATTGAAAATCAGCTATTAAAAACCTTGTTTAATGCTCACCCTTACGAAGAGGTGGCGTATGACCTTATACCGCTTTCAAATACCCATACCAGAATAGGAGCCGGGCTTGTAGGTGAATTATCTGAGGAAACCACTGAAATGGATTTTTTAAAACGGATTAAAACGGTAATGAAGGCAGATAGCCTGCGTTATACTGCTTTGCGCAACAAAACGGTAAAAAAAATTGCCATTTGTGGTGGTTCGGGTAGCTTTTTGCTTGGAGATGCCATAAAAAGCGGGGCAGACGTGTTTGTAACGGCTGATTTTAAATACCAGCAGTTTTTTGATGCCGAAAACCGCATTATTATTGCTGATATTGGTCATTATGAGT
>JAZKBX010000090.1:0-14011 GCA_040388455.1 Bacteroidota bacterium | reverse complement strand
AGAAAATGAACCGTACCATAACAATGAACTTAAGTGGAATTGTTTTTCACATTGAAGAAGATGCTTATGATAAACTCAATAAATACCTTTCAACGATAAAAGGTTATTTTAAAAATTCAGAAGGTTGTGATGAGATCATGAGTGATATTGAAGCTCGTATTGCGGAAATGCTTCAGGGGAAGGTAAGCAGCATCAAGCAGGCTGTGCTGATGGCGGATGTTGAAAGCATGATTGCCGTGATGGGTAAACCCGAAGATTTTGCAGGTGAAAGCGAAAGCACTAAAAACGAAACGAATAGTAAACAGGAGAGTAGCAGAAATAAAGATGCAGACCCGTCCGGCAGAAGAAGACGTGTGTTCCGCGACCCTGATGATAAAGTACTGGCAGGTGTGTGCTCCGGAATTGCTAACTATTTTGGTTTTGATCCTATTTGGTTACGTGCTGCCTTTGCAATTAGTTTCTTTGTATTTGGTTCAGGTTTATTATTATACATCCTCTTAATAATAATTATTCCTAAAGCGAAAACTACTGCTGAAAAATTAGAAATGCGAGGCGAAAAAGTGGACATCAATAACATTGGAAAAGCTGTAAATGAAGAGTTTGAAGAGTTTAAAGAACGGGTGAAAGACTTAGGTAATGAAGTGAACTCACCCGAAAATAAAAAACGGGTTAAATCATCTATCCACAAAGCGGTTGATTTTATAGGAGAAATGTTTGAAGCAATCTTTAAAGTAATTGCTAAGGTAGTTGCATTTTTTCTGATATTTTTTGGTGTCATATTTCTTATCGCATTATTAGCAACACTCTTCGGTTGGGACACAATTTCCATTTTTGGGAACGCAGGGGATTCCGTACATTTTTCATTGTATCAATTAAGTTCTGCTGTTTTGCCAACCGACCTTCCGGTTTATTTAGTAGTAATTGGTTTGATCCTGTTCCTTGGTATTCCTTTAATATCAATGATCTACGGAGGAATAAAATATTTATTTGGAATTAAACAAAAAAACAGAGTTGTAAAATATACAGCAAATATTTTATGGTTATGTGGCCTTGCATTGGTTATATATGTTGGACTTCAGCTTGGTGTTGATTTTTCGGAACAGGCAACAGCGAAGCAAAATATTAATATTATTCAACCCAAAGGAAATACACTTTATCTGGATCTAAAACCAATGGTGGACGAGGATGAAGATGGATCTTCCCACCGCCACCGTAATATTCATTTGGGTGATTGGACAATGATATCCAAGGATGAAAATAAATTTCGGTTAGGTTATCCTACACTTAATATTGTTGCAAGTGCAACTGACAGCTTTGAATTAGTAGTTATTAAATCTGCCCAGGGATATAATAAAAAAGAAGCGGCATATCGTGCTAAGAGTATTGATTATACTGTCAATCAAACGGACTCTGTAATTGAATTCAACAGTTATTTTGATATAGAAAGTGTAGATAAATTACGGGCACAAAATGTAAAATTGGTTTTAAAAGTTCCTGTAAATAAAACGGTGTTTTTAAGTAAATCGATGGAAAAAATAATTTTTGACATTGATAATCTGAACGATGCCTTGGATTCAGACATGGTTAACCGTAAATGGATAATGACCAAGCAGGGACTTGAATGTATTGATTGCGGAGGGCTTGAGAATGTTCACAAACACAAGGAGAGTGATCTACTTCTGCCCGAACTTCCTCCGGCACCACCAAGAGGTAAATAAAAAATGTTTTTAATAAATTACTGATAAAATAAACAATAATTATAAAAATGAAAACTCAACTCAAACCTTTATTTGCAGCGACAATTATTACCCTTTTATTTTTATTTGGCGGGTGTAAATTTGCAGATTGTATTACAGGAACTGAATCTGTTAAATCGGAAGAACGAAAATTAGAGACCTTTGAAAGCATTGAAACAAAAGGCAGTTCAAGCATACACATCAAAAAAGGAGAGGGATTTAGTATTGTTATAAATGATCATGGAAATCTATTAAAATATTTTAAGACAGAGGTAAATTCCTCTACATTAATTTTGGGTTTTGATGACGACAATTGCATAAATAATTCTGAAATGGAAGTTGTTATTACTATTCCTGATTTGAAAAAGATCAAATCCTTAGGCTCGGGAGATATTGATATTGCCGGGAAATTTGAAGGTGCAGAATTAACAACAGAAATTTTAGGATCGGGACAAATACAAATTACGGATAGTTGTTTTTATAAAACTTTAAATGTAAGTATAACCGGAAGTGGAAATACTGAAGCTAAAGCTGGCAAATTTGACAAAGCTAAAATCGAAATTTCAGGAAGTGGATCCACAGTGATTGGCGAAACTAATTCCCTGGATGTTGATATTAAAGGCAGCGGGAGTGTTTCTTATTATGGAGATCCTTCAGTGAAGTCGGATATTACAGGAAGCGGAACAGTTAAAAAAGTTTCAAAATAGTTAGCTTGTCAACCGCTATTTTCAGTGTTTTACTCTTCATGACCTCAGTCAATCAATAAACAAAAATAATTTGTTTAAGAACTTTTATTTGGGCGTTCCAATTCTTGAAAAAAGAATTGGCGGGCTTTCCGCTTCAATCTTTTCTAAAAAGAAAAGGATTTCCGCTCCAATCCCTAACGCAAAATTGAATACCTGAACATTGATGTTTTTTCATCAAATTTCATTAGCAAATAAAAAAAATTAACCTAAGGCCGATTCAATATCAGCAGCTGTAATATCAGAATGGGAAGCATTATAAATGCATTTCCCGTTCTTTATAATTAAAACTTGCGGTGATTCATGCCGAACATCAAATTGTTCAGCAATTTTTGAAGAAACAGAAGGGTGTTGAAGTAAATTCAGGATGTAAGCCGGAACGATATTGTTTGCGAGTTTCCACTTACGTTCTAAACGGGATAGCGCCATAGTGCTGATAGAACAGCGGGTGCTATGCTTAAAAAGCAAAATGCCTTTTAACGGCATTTCAAATGATTTCTGGATGATCTCCTCCAACTGGGTTTCAGAAGTAAGGTTTAGCCAATCCATAGAATAAAAAAAAGGAGATTAAATTGACTTCGCGGTTTTATCTGTGAAAGACTTACCGGTGTCAATTTTGTTTATTTTTCCGTATGCAGCACAGCGTTCGTGCTGAACCTTGCACGAAACCATAACAGAACTAATAAAAATAATACATAGAATAGTTGCAAAAACTTTTTTCATGTTAGATCAGATAAAAATGGTTTCTTTAATATCTTTGAACGGCAAAGTTACCCAAAAAGTTCTATTTAAACAAAAATATTTTATAATACACAAAAATAACCATTTATTTGATAGTACTTTTGAACATCTAAATTTTATTAAAAGCTATGAAAACATTGGATGTTGCAATTGATCCCAGTTGGAAAAAGGTATTGAATAATGAATTTTCGGCACCCTACTTTCTAAAGCTTAAGGAGTTTTTAATTCAGGAAAAAGAAAAAAGCACTGTATTTCCTCCTGGAAATCAATTATTTGCAGCATTTAATCATACCCAATTCGAAAACGTAAAGGTGGTCATTATTGGGCAGGATCCGTATCATAAAAAAGGTCAGGCCAACGGTTTAAGTTTCTCTGTTAGTTCGGGAGTGACGAATCCCCCTTCATTAAAAAACATCTTTAAAGAGTTGCACACTGATTTGGGTATTCCAATACCACAAAGTGGAAATTTGGAGTCCTGGGCCGATCAAGGTGTTTTGTTGCTTAACACTACACTAACTGTGCGTGAAGGGCAGCCGGGATCACACCAAAAGAAAGGCTGGGAAATATTTACCGATGCTGTTATAAAAACGATATCCGACCAAAAAAAGGGAGTTGTATTTTTATTATGGGGACTATTTGCTCAAACAAAAGAAGAACTGATAGATAAAGACAAACATTTTGTTTTAAAAGCAGCACACCCATCACCACTGGCTCGTGGCGCTTTTTTTGGCTGTAAACATTTTTCAAAAACAAATAAAATTTTAGAGCATCAAGGCATTCTGCCGATTGATTGGAGGGTTGAGAAGTAAAGAATTCGTCATTAATTTTTATCGACAATGTCATCCCGATTGGCTTTGCGCCAAGAGGGATCTTGTTAATTATATGGAATATCATTAAACAAAAGCAAGATCCCTCGCGAAAGCTCGGGATGACAAAAGGAGTTACTTTGTCAATACTTTAATTCAAAAAACTCTTCGCTTTCTCCAACGCTTTTGCAATCCCTTGCGAATTAGCGCCACCTGCAACAGCATAGAATGCTGCCCCGCCACCATTGCCCTGAATTTCTTTTGCTATTTCACGTACAATTGTACCGGCATTTAGGTTTTTATCTTTTACCAGATTATCAGAAATAATTACTGATAAACTTGGTTTGCCTTTTACTTCAGCACCAAGTACCATAAATAAATTATCGATCTGATTACGTAATTCGAATGAAAGATCTTTTATGGCATCAGCCGAATCCAGATCAATTTTTTCCGCAATAAAATTGATCCCGTTGATGGTTTGTTTCTTCGTAAGCAATTCTATTTTCAGTCCTTTTGCTTTCTCACGAAGCATTTGATCGATTTGTTTTTGCAATTCGGAATTATGTTCCACCAAATTTTCTACACTTTTCAAAACATCTTTTGGGTTTTTCAAAAGTGTTTTTAATTCATGTATCAAGGCTGTTTGCTGAGTGAAAAATGCTTCTGCTTTAACAGAGGTTATGGCTTCAATTCTTCTGATGCCTGCTGCTACTGCGCTTTCTGAAGTGATCTTAAATAATCCTATTTGTCCGGTTGCCGGTACATGGGTCCCACCACATAATTCAATTGAATAGTTTTTATCAAATGTAACCACCCGAACCACATCTCCATATTTCTCGCCAAACAAAGCCATAGCTCCGGTTTTACGAGCATCATCAATCGACATTTCTTTAATATCGGACGAAATATTTTCGCGGATCTTCTGGTTAACGATAGATTCTATTTCTGCAATTTCTTCATCTGTAACTTTAGAAAAATGAGAAAAATCGAAGCGTAAATATTCATCATTTACCAATGATCCTTTTTGCTCCACATGTGTTCCCAATACCTTGCGCAATGCTGCATGCAATAAGTGTGTAGCACTGTGGTTGTTCTCTGTAAGTAAACGTCTTTCTGCATTTACTTTAGCTACAAATGTTTGAGATAAATTTTCAGGTAATTTATCCGTAAAGTGAATAATAATTCCGTTCTCTTTTTTTGTATCGGTGATAAATATTCTTTCGTTAGGGGATTCAAGAACCCCCGTATCGCCAACTTGTCCACCACTTTCAGCGTAAAAAGGTGTTTTGTCAAAAACTAATTGAAATTGTTCTTTCCCTTTTGCTTTTACTTTTCGATATTTATAAATCTGAACTTCATCCTCTAATTTTTTATATCCCGTAAATTCGGTACCCGAATATTTTTCATCTAGAAGAACCCCAACTTTTGCACTTGGACTGAGTGTCTGCCAATCACCCGTATCAATGGTAGTTGCAGCACGGGAACGATTTTTTTGTTCTTCCATGCATTTGTTGAACCCTACAATTTCGACTTCTAAACCTTTTTCTCTTAAAATTAATTGCGTCAAATCTAAAGGAAAACCAAAAGTGTCATATAATTCAAAAGCTATATCCCCTTTTATTTTTCCTTCTTTCCACTCTTTTGTATCTTCCAAAGCTAATGGATCCCAATTTTTCATAAAGTTGATATGAAAATTTAATCTTTCAATCCCTTTTTCCAGCGTTCTGAAAAAAGAAGTTTCTTCTTCTTTAATTACTTTTTCTATCAATGATCTTTGTGAAATTAATTCCGGAAATGCTTGTCCCATTTGATTTGCAAGCACAGGAACCAATTGATACATAAATGGTTCTTTTAAATTTAATGATTGGTATCCATAGCGGATAGCACGTCTTAAAATCCTCCGGATAACATAGCCGGCACCTGTATTGGAAGGCAACTGACCATCAGCAATACTAAAAGAAATTGCACGTATATGATCTGCGATCACGCGCATGGCAATGTTTATAGTGCGTTGATCTTTGTTTTTAGGTTCATTTTCATTTTCCGGATTATAGACAAGTACGCTTAATTCTTCTATTTTATCAAGTAAAGGTTTAAAAACATCGGTATCGTAATTTGATTGTTTACCTTGCAGAACACGCACCAATCGCTCAAAGCCCATTCCGGTATCCACATGTTGTGCAGGCAGTTTTTCAAGACTTCCATCGGCCTTGCGATTGAATTCCATGAACACATTGTTCCATACTTCAATTACTTGTGGATCATCATTATTTACAAGTGATGCACCTTTTATTTTTGCAATATCTTCTGAAGAACGGCCATCGTAGTGTATTTCGGAACAAGGGCCGCAAGGGCCTGTATCACCCATCTCCCAGAAATTATCTTTTTTATTCCCTTTTAAAATACGTTCTTCCGGAATAAATTGTTTCCAAATATCATACGCTTCCTGATCAAAGCCCAAACCGTCATCAGTACTGCCTTCGAATACGGTTACATATAAACGTTCCTTATCTATTTTATAAACATCCGTTAATAATTCCCATGCCCAGGTGATCGCTTCTTTTTTAAAATAGTCGCCAAAGCTCCAGTTACCAAGCATTTCAAACAAGGTGTGGTGATAGGTGTCTACACCAACTTCTTCCAGGTCGTTGTGTTTTCCACTTACCCGCAAACATTTTTGAGTATCGGCAACACGAGGATATTTGATAGGAGCATTCCCCAAAAACAGATCTTTGAAGGGTGCCATACCCGAATTGATGAACATCAATGTAGGATCATTTTTAACCACCATTGGCGCAGATGGTACTATTTGGTGGCCTTTCGACTTAAAAAAATCTAAAAACGTTTGACGAACTTTACTTGATTCCATTTTTTTAGTTTGAAGTTAGAAAGTTAAAAGTTGGAAAGTTTCCACTAATAATCCCGACTTATCGATTTACAAATTTTAAATATTTAGTTGGAAGTGATTAGTTCTTTCAAAAGCCAACCAGACTTTCTAACTTTTAACTTTCCAACTTTGAACTGATTTATTAGATTGCAAATTTAGTTTATTTGCGTAAATTCGCATTAGATGTAGTAAAGAAACTCGCAAAGAATTATTTTTTCTTCAAAAGGGGAATTTTGATTTCGGATTTTTTGATCTCATGTTATAAAACTAATTCCGCAATTTTGGCGATCCGAAATCCGCAATTATTAATTAATGAGCAAGGTAAATTATAAATATAATAGTAAATCGCTATCTTTTGAAGAGGCTGTAGTGCCAATGCGAAAGCGTGTTATACAGGTATTGTCTTATTTGGCAATAGGCCTGGTGTTTGCTACTATTACTATTTTAATTGCCTATAAATATTTAGACTCTCCGAAAGAAAAGCAGTTACAAAGGGAAATTTCTGAACTCACCTTGCAATACGAACTTTTAAATAGCCGCATGGGGCAGATCACCGAGGTATTAGGTGATATCCAGGAACGGGATAACAATGTGTACCGAACCATTTTTGAAGCGGAACCCATACCTGCAAGCATACGCCAGGCCGGTTTTGGTGGAGTTGACAGGTATAAGGAACTTCAGGGCTACAACAATTCGGCTTTAATGGTGGAAACCAGTAAACGGCTTGATATGATCAGCAAGCAGTTGTATATTCAATCAAAATCTTTTGATGAAGTGGTGGTTTTGGTGAAGGGGAAAGAGAAATTATTGGCATCTATTCCTGCCATACAGCCTATTTCCAACGAAGATCTAAGACATCAACCTTCCGGTTTCGGATGGCGCACGCATCCCATTTACAAAACTGCGGAATTTCACCCTGGGATGGATTTTGCTGCCGCACAAGGTACCGAAATATATTCTACAGGGGATGGAACCATAGAGCGCGCGGATGCACTGGCGCAGGGTTATGGAAACCACATCGTTATTAATCATGGGTATGGTTATAAAACACTTTACGGGCACATGAGTAAAATGGCCGTGAGGGCAGGACAAGTGGTAAAAAGAGGACAATTAATAGGGTATGTGGGAAGTACCGGGCTGTCAACTGCGCCCCATGTGCATTACGAAGTGATGAAGGCGGGTGAAAAAATGAATCCGATCAACTATTACTATAATGATCTAACTCCTGAACAATATCAAAAACTGATAGAACTTTCATCACAATCATCGCAATCGTTTGATTAAGCGCCAAGCATTAGGTGTGAATTCCTGTTTCCATAATTTTTACGAGTTAATTTATTTGGGCGTTTCCCTTTCTAAAGAGAAAGGGGTCGGGCTTTTCGCTTCAATCTTTTCTAAACAGAAAAGGATTTACACTGCAATCCCTAACGCTTGCCGACAATTTCGGCATTTCGTTTTTCTACCAAATCTATACACTTTCGGTGGAAATAGAGAGCTCCATTAGGAGCGTAATCTTTTTAGAAATAACACAAAAAAAAGCAATATAAGTTCTTTATGAATGAATTATTAATGCGATGCATTTTGTCATACTCGCTTAATTAATTATTTAATCTGTAAAAATAATTTTATATTTGTTTGAAACAATTTTCTAAGCATTAATTCAATAATCAATAAACTCTGGGTGCCTTACAAAGAAAGTGATATTGTTAAATTATTCTATTCCATTGGGGAAGTAGCTGAAATGTTTGATGTAAACACTTCGCTGATCCGCTTTTGGGAAGGGGAATTTGATATTATTAAACCCAAGAAAAATAAAAAGGGCAACCGCTTATTTACTAAAGAGGATATTGATAATTTTAAAGTGATCTATAACCTTGTAAAGGAGCAAGGTTTGACTTTAGAAGGCGCGAAAAAATATTTAAAGGAAAACCGTAAAGTTGTTAAACACGAATCCAAAATTGAGAAAAATCAATTTTCTGAAATTGAGAATAAATTAAGGTCTATTAAGAGCCGCCTTATTGATCTGGGCTCAAAGTTTTAAAAACTCCTCAATATTTATTACGAAAGATTTACAGACCATGTTGACCTAATTAGGGACTTTCAATGAATCGTTTGCTTGTTGGATTTGACTCTTCTTCACGCTATCCGAATTATTGTATAAAAGAAAATTATTCCGACCTAATGGAATGATAGATTGCTCTTTATTCTCTTCCTCAACCGGGTTTATTACATTATTTTCGTTCAATTCCTTGGTAACCTTTTTTGATGAATCGATTTTACCAACTAACTCTTTTTTGATGATCTGCTCTTTCTTGATCTTTGCTTTTTCAATTAAAGCAGCTTCCTTAGCCAGTAAAGCTTCTTTTTTAGCAGTTTCTATATCATCTGTTTTTACCAGATTGTCTTCTGTTGAAGGCTCAATTTTTATAGAGTCTTTAGGCAGTTCTATTTTGCTTTCCGCGCTTAAAACATCCACAGGTAAAACAGGAGGTATTGTTTGTAAAGTATCTGCATTTACAATTACTTTTGTTGCCGAATCAGTTGTATCTTCAGTGGTTTTAGGAGAGTTTAATAAGTTGAAAAGGAAATATCCGCCTACCATCAATACCAAAGCAATAAGAAAATAGGGAGAAAATATCCATTTCGCAACCTTTGATTTCGGGGCCCCTTTTTCCGATTCGAAAATGGATAATAGTTTGTGTTTATACCTAAACGAATTTGATTTAGGAGCAGCATCCAACATTCTTTCCATTTTTGCCCAATCAGCTATACTGTTTGATGCTTCGTATTGACTTAATGTTTCTTTAATTACTTCGTCAAGCTTAGTGTTATGCTTTTTATTTACCATCCGGTTTTGTTATTATTTGCTGTATGTTTTTACGCAAATTAAATTTTGCTTTCGACAGATTAGATTCTGACGTATCTTCACTAATGTCAAGCATTTCAGCTATTTGTTTGTGAGTGTGTCCTTCAATCAAATAGAGGTTAAAAACTTTTCTATATGCAGGAGTTAACTCTTGAACGGCTTTTAAAATTTCTTTTTTATCAATATTTAAAATAAGTTCTTCATCACTCATTTCATCCAACGTATTTGCTACAGTTTTATTTGCATTAAAGGTGCTGACTATCAGGTTTTGTTTGTTCTTATGTAAATAGTCAATAGCAGAATTTACCATTATTTTTTTTATCCAGCTTTCAAGGGATTCAGAGGCCTTAAAGTTTTTAAGATCAGCGAAAACTTTAAAAAAACCTTCATGAAGAATTTCTTTTGCTTCATCGTTATCTTTTGAATAACGCAAACAAACGCCCATCATTTTATTATAATAGTAATCGTACAAAGCTTTTTGGCTTTCACGATTGTTTTTTAAACAGCCTTTTATAATATCATTTTCATCCATAAGTAGAATTTTTTATCTAAAGATGTCCTTTTTTACGAAAATACTCAAAAAAGGTTTAAGGTAAGGATAAGAAAATGAGTTTTTGAAATAAAAGTAGTAATTTCTGTAAATCATTATTTCCCGATAAATTCACCCTGAAACCAAAATTGGTGGCCTGCTGAAGCTGCGCCCAAATTAATTGCAGTCCCAAGGGAATTGAAGAACATAGGCTGAACAAGATCGCCAGCATTCAAATGAACAACATGTGTAAATGTTCCTTCAGGAGAGTCGGCACTTGAGAATTGACCACCACCAAAAGCCCTCAAGGTTCCATTAACAGAAATTCCTATCGCATAGCGGTCATTGGTTGCAGTGTTTGCAGTTGTATAGCCACCAAGCATAAATCGGTAGTACCCAGCTTTTGGAGCTGTGAAAAGTCCTGTGCCGGTATTGTATGTCCCACCACCAAATGTGTTGTAATCAAGTGTTGGTATAACAACCGCATTCCATGCTGTTGGCGCTGTTGCCCCCGATGCATAATAAGAAAAACCTTGATAGTTTCCTGAAATAGTACCATTTACATCGAGCGTTGAAGTAGGGGTGGTAACTCCAATACCAATATTTCCGGTTTCGAGTATGGTCAGCCGTTCCACATTGCCGCTGGGACCACTTTCAGTAAAAATACGAAACCTTGCATTAGGTGCATCTACCTGATCAATGCTAAAAGCATTGGTGCCTGAATTTTTGAAACGGATATTCGATCCATCAGAGATGCTGTTTTGTAATACAAGGCTGGCATCCGCACTAGTGCCATTATCCACAACAAGCTTACTTGTTGGGCTTGCGGTTCCAATACCAACGTTGCCCGTGTTTGTAATTACCATTTTTGTATTTGTTGCAAGATCCCAGGCTGTTCCAGCTATATCAGTATCAGATGCTTTGGTAGCAAAGGTTATTGCATCACCAACTTCAATCAAAGAAGATGAAGTTGTAATTCCTGTTGATTTGTTATATCCAACCACTCCCACATTTGTTTTAACCATGTGGCTTATGGAAGCATTTGCAGTTGAATAAGCGGAACTAAAATATGTATATGGCTCAAAGCCAACACTTTCTCCGTTAGTAGCTCCTGTTATTGAAAGTTTAATAGTCGGAACTGTTGTTCCAATTCCAACATTGCCGGTTGTGTATAAACTACTTAGGTAGAGCGGAGCGAATGTTGTGGAAGCGTGAGCAATGTTTGGGGCATCAGGACTAACGTCTATCATTTCAAACCCTTTTCCTGTTCTGTAATGAAACTGACCATGGGTTACCCCAAACCCATAAAAGCCCATCCCACCAATAATATTACCTGTAGTATCAGGATTTGTATTCTGATTAAATATGATAAGTTGTCTGTTATCAAATTTTACAGCACTTCCTGTGGCTTGTGAAATATGCAGTTTCGCAGTAGGGGTGATTGTTCCAATACCAACATTGCCGGAGCCATCTATGATCATATCATTAGTAAGCGTTTGACCACCCGCATTAACATTGATTGCCCTGCTGAACAAAATACCACCTGTAAGATTAGAACTTATCACACGGCCCATGATTCCCCTTGTTTTAAAAGTGTTTCCTGCTATTTCCGACTCTGCATTAAAAGCTAAATATGGCGATCCGTTGGGTTCAGTGGCACCTAAAGTACTTCCGTACCCTGCCTGATTTACATGTCCAAATTCAAAACCCGGGATTCCACTGGAACGCGCGGAAACACGAGGACTTGATTGAGAGTTCCCACCAACATCTAATTTCGCTGCTGGTATAATAGTACCTATGCCCACATTGGTGCCATTGTCAAATAGCTGGCTATTGGCAAGAGTGGCGCCATCTGGGGACCATTTTGGTAAATAATTAAGTGTTCCACTTCCGGTAACTATTCCGGCAGTGGTTGCGGAGGCGGTAGAAATATTTCCATTAAGATCTGCCACTACAAAGCGATTCCCGGTGCCAGTAAGTGTTTGAAAACGAACCCCTCCGGTGGTATGCAATTGTGTGGAGGGAGATGTAGTTCCGATGCCGACACTGCCGGTATTAGTTATATTGATAAGATCAGCATACGCGCCTCCCAATGTTAAAGCCCTGGAAATAGACATTTTGTCGGCTGTATTTGAAATCATCCATGAAGGAGCAGTTGTTACAGTAGCTCCCGTTATGTCTATCAAATACATTTTTGGCGCCCCTGTTACAGAACTGTTACCTTCTACTATTAAATTTCCATTTCCACCTGCTGGTCTTGTTAAGTGCAAAAGGGTTTGTGGTGCAGTTGTACCAATACCAACGTTTCCGCCACCAGCTTCCCAAGCCATTACAATATCTCCATTGGCTTTTAGGTTTAATCGATCTTTCCCTGTGTTTACATCTCTGATCACAAAATCATTTGTAAAACTTCCATTGGATTTAATATCCCACAAAGAACTTGTACCCACCAGTCTTAAGCTTGCAACCGTTCCTTCCAATGCTGAAATTGTTCCACTTGAACTTTTTACATGAAAAAGATAAGATGGATTTATTGTTCCAATACCAACATTGCCTGTATAATCAATTCGGACACGTTCTGAACCAGCGGTAGAGAATACAATTTTGGGATCAGTTCCGCTACTATTTGTGGCTTCAATGATAGTTTGGTCAGTACCTGAAGGATTAGTTAAAACTACCTTAAATGTTCCGTCACCACCGGCAGTAACTCCTCCACCATATATTTTGGTTGTTGGATTTCCTAAGCCGGCATTTTTAAATCCAATTATTGATTGACGACCATTAACATCTGAGTTTTCAAGTCGCAGGAGTTCAAGGGCTCCGTTGTTCGTAGCGGAAATATGAGTTTTTATTAATGGGCTTGCCGTACCAATACCGACATTGGTTCCATTATCGAAAATAATAGAATTACACATATCGGTTGCACTTGTAAACTTAGTTACATAATTGGCAGTAGCCCCTCCGCAAATCGTCCCTGGGCCTGTAGAGCCTGTAGAACCAATAGTACCGGTGGATCCAGTACTTCCTGAAGTGCCAGTAGAACCTGTAGCACCAGTAGCACCAGTAGCACCTGTCGATCCGGTAGAGCCTGTGGAGCCAGTAAAACCAGTACTTCCTGTATCTCCAGTTGAACCTGTAGAACCTGTTTTTCCAGTACTTCCTGTTGCACCAGTTGATCCTGTCGAACCAGTACTTCCTGTCGAACCAGTCGAACCAGTACTTCCTGTTGCTCCTGTCGAACCAGTACTTCCTGTAGAACCAGTGGAACCAGTGCTACCCGTTGCTCCAGTAGAGCCCGTTGCACCTGTAGATCCTGTCGAACCAGTACTTCCAGTATTTCCTGTAGAACCAGTGGAAGCAGTGCTTCCCGTTGCTCCAGTAGAGCCAGTTGTACCTGTTGCTCCTGTAGAACCAGAACCTCCTGTTGCTCCAGTTGTACCTGTTGATCCTGTAGAACCAGTACTTCCTGTAGAACCAGAACCTCCCGTTGCTCCAGTTGCACCTGTTGATCCTGTAGAACCAGTATTTCCTGTAGAACCAGTCGAACCAGTACTTCCTGTTGCGCCTGTTACACCAGTTGCTCCTGTTGAACCAGTACTTCCTGTATTTCCAGTCGAACCCGTTGCACCTGTATTTCCAGTAGCACCTGTACTTCCTGTATCGCCTGTAGAACCAGTTGCTCCAGTGCTTCCGGTAGAACCTG
>JAZKBX010000089.1:0-14764 GCA_040388455.1 Bacteroidota bacterium | reverse complement strand
AAACAATTTTTTAATACTAAATTCGCAGTCATAAAAGAAATAAATAATGACCGAAAAAGATTTTCAACCAACAAACGAAAACAGTGTAAAGCTTCTAGCTGCTAATCAAAAACTTATCCTTGTTGGTATTCAAAAGAAAATTCAAAATTTACATTCCGATTCTGCAAACAGCGGGTTTCTTCAACAACTTCTACACGAAGCAGGCCAATTAATTAAATTATCAGATAAAGACGCTGGAACCAGGATCAGGGAATATGCTGATGAATTGGATTTTTATTTGAATGGAGGTTCTGATGATCTTACTAAATTTTACCATTGCAAGGGTGAAACGCTCACTATTATTGCTAAGCAGGTTGGTGCATAACAATATCTTGCTTTCTTCAAATACTTACATTACTTAAAATTACACTACTTTACCCTCAACAGATATTGCTTAATAAATATAAAACCCTTTAACGTATTAGCGTTAAAGGGTTTCTTGTTTTACACCACGCCCCGCTAAGTTCAATCAAGCATCAAAATAACCGGCAACAAAAATTGGAATTATTGTTTTGTTGAATCAGAATCTTAATAATAGACTTTTATAAGTTAATTCGTTATTGTGATCAGCCGCACTTTCTCGACAGCTCGGAATGAACTGTGTGCTTTGTCATTTCGAGCTTGTCGGGAAAATTGTGTGCAAGCATTTTTGGTTCCAATTTTGTTGTAAACATCAAGGTGTATTCTAACTTGTATAAAATCTAATAATAATAATCTGGTTTACCCCTGTTAGCGATTTTTCTTTGGATTTTATATTCTTCACCTGTTAAATTACCAGTGATATAGATCATTCTCATACCGAATCAATAATATTTTATTAATTTTTTCCGGTTGTACTTTTGATTTGTAATATCCGTGTGAATTGAACGGAAATCATATTGGATACAAGAATTATTTTGTGGCAAAAGCTTTGGATTTTTTTATTCAAATTATTACTATTAAACTGTATCATTTAATTTTTTTTATTTCAGATATTTTTTAAACAAAAAAATCACAATTGTGAAACGAAGAATATTTATAGCCATTCCCGTTCCACCGGAAGTTCCGCCCTATCTGGAAAAGCTCAAAGAGGATAATCTATCGGTTACAGGAATAAAGTGGGTGAAATTTTTTAATCTGCATTTAACAGTTTTTTTTATTGGCAACATCAATGCAAACGATTTTGAAAAGATACTAAGCATAATAAAAGGGATCATTAATTCTCATAAAATAATTGTTCTGAATTTTGAAAATATTTCTTTGGCTCCCGCTAAAAATCAAAAAATGATTTGGGCAAGGTTTTACAAAAACATTTCTTTTACGCATCTGGTGGATTCCATTTACGAAGGATTAAATTCAAATTTTCCCGAATATGATTTTTCTTGTAAAGACCCCATCCCGCATATTACATTAGCAAGGTTTCATGCAGTAAAACAAAGCGAAAAAATTAATATTGAAAGGACTTTAGATCTTTCGAAAATAGAGATCATTACCTGTGAGCTCATGGAATCAGTTCCTTCTATGGAGGGGGTGATCTATAAAAAAGTTGCTCCAACAATCTGTTTTAATAAATAAAATTTCGCAACAAAAGCATCACCAAGTAAACTATAAACAAAATCATGAAAGGTCAAATGATGCACTACCCGCTAACAACCAATACGATCATTGATTACGGCAACCGTGCTTTTTCATATAAAGAAATTGTTTCGAAAATGCCTGATGGTAGCTGGCATAGATATACATACGCAGATATGTATAAAAGAACAAAGAAGCTAGCCAGCGCATTAATAAATAAATTAGGTGTAAAAAAAGGCGACAGGGTAGCCACGTTTGCATGGAATCATTACCAGCATTTAGAACTTTATTATGCAATTCCGGGTGTTGCTGCAGTTTGCCATACATTAAATATAAGGTTGTCGGCAGAGCAAATTGCATTTATCATAAATCATGCAGACGACAAAATAATTTTTTTGGATGCCACACTTGCTCATTTACTGGAGAATGTCGCCTCTAAAACACCAGGGGTACTCAACTATGTTTTAATAAATGCTCAGCCGGGATTTAAAACTACCTTGCCCAATGTGTTAATTTATGAAGATCTTCTTGCAAATGAATCCTCAGAATTCGAATGGATCAGTTTGGATGAGAATGATGCGTGCGGTATGTGCTATACCAGTGGAACAACTGGCGAACCCAAAGGGGCTTTGTATTCTCATCGCTCTACTTACCTGCATGCATTAACCAATATGATACCCAATGCATCAAATATTTCTTCACGGGATACTGTATTTATTATTGTTCCTCAATTTCATGTGATGGCTTGGGGATTTCCATTTCTATGCATACTTGCCGGGGCTAAAATAGTTTTATCAAGTTCTCATTTGCAGTCCGAAACACTTATTGATATTATACAAAGAGAAAAAGTAACTTTTGCTAATGGTGTTCCTACTATCTGGACGGGGGTTTATGACACTTTGAAGAAAAAGGCTGCAACAGAAAAACTTACTTTGAGGGAATACATTGCGGGTGGCTCCGCATTAGCACCCAGTTTAATTAAAGCACTCGAAAAAGATTTTGGTCTGAAAGGCATTCAAGTATGGGGTATGACGGAGACTTCGCCCATTTGTACTGTGGCCCGGTTACAACCTGTACATGATGATCTGTCATTTGATGATCAGCTAAAAATAAGAGCCAAACAGGGTATAGAGCTTCCGGGTATTGAATTGCGCAGTGTTAAAGAAGATGGGAAAATTGCTCCGAGAGATGATTCAACTGTTGGTGAATTTGAGATCAGAGGTGCCTGGGTAATTGAAAGCTATTATAAACTGAAAGGAAATGAAACTCATTTTTCCAAAGATGGCTGGTTTAAAACAGGTGATGTTGGCACGATCGATAAGTATGGATTTATGAAAGTTACTGATAGATTAAAAGATCTTATTAAAAGCGGAGGTGAATGGATCTCCAGTATGGCATTAGAAGCAGCAATTATAGCCCTCCCAAAAGTAAAAGAAGCTGCAGTGATTGCCATACCCGACAAAAAGTGGTTAGAACGTCCTTTGGCATGTATCGTTTTATCGGAGGGGCAATCGTTATCCATTGAAGAACTCCGGAAATTTTTATCTGCTGATTTTGCAAATTATCAATTACCGGATAGTATGGTGATATTAAAAGAAATTCCAAAAACAAGTGTCGGCAAATTCGACAAAAAGGAAATGAGAAGGCTTTATGCTCTTGGTAAATTATAATAATATTGGAAAGAGTATTTATAAAAAAAACTGTAAAGGCGTGCTTTACAGGTTTTTGAAATTTTAAGATAGTTCTTAAACTCTCTTCTTGTGAGCCCCATAACATTCATTTCGAACGAATTACTTGCCGATACTAAAGAAATGGCTGAATTATATGATTTATTTTTTTCTGAATAGTGGAAAATCATGTGTCATTGATTTAGATAAAATATTTGAATTTATGGGCATTATTAGTTAATATTTCCTAAACTCATTTAATAGACTATCATCCTTAAATATTTCCGTTAGTTCATTTGAACCGATTATATCTTTTTTAGGGACTATAACGATATCCTTTTCTGATTTAGACCAATATGTTTCATTTTCAATTTCTATTGGCTCTGCGCTGTATCCCTTCTCTTTTAAGAAAGTTTCAATTTTACTTTTTTCAATAAACTTCATAGTTTTATTAGTTAGGTTTGAATCTCGTACCCCTTGTAGAGTGGAAAACTTTTTCTTTCTCAAGCGTTTTCATGGCAGGCATGTTTAAATTCATTATTCGAAATTACAAAATATGAATGAACTCTTTAGTTTAGCTTTCAAATTTTTCTCCTTCGTTATTGCGAATCGATGCTAATATAATCTCAATCCTGTTTGCTATCAGACAATCATGTTTTGCTCTTCGGAATTCAGTTAAAATACCAATTAAGGTGGCTTCAGAAATCAACTCTTCTTTCTTCTCATCAAAACCGATATCAATATACCATAAACCGCCACCACTAAGTCCATAGTGCTCTGTTTTTATTTTTTCAACCTTGTTTGTTTTAATATTTGTTGCTTTTCCTATGAACTCCAAAACATAATGTGAAAGCGGATTAAGGTTATAGTGTTCAAATACCCTATCGTAGGATGCTCTGAGAAAGTATGCTGAACCAAATCTCTTAGTTTGATCTCCTTCTTTTCGCTTATTAATTACCGGATAGCCAAAAGCACAATAGTTTGGTTCATTAAATATCTTTTCATGATGCAGAATTTTTTTATACGGAAGAAATCTATAATATTGAACTAATAAAGCAACCAACTCTGGTTTTAATTTTATATAAGCTGCATCAAGTTTTTCCTCCTTTCCCATTTCAGTTCCGCAACCCTTCCCTACGATAGATACATAATCATCACCGATTTTTACGAAGATCTTATTTGAATCAGACCAATCTTCAATTACATGAGAAGCTGTAAGGAGATAAAACGATTCTCCAAGAAAAGCAAAAACACCCGAAGCAAAAGGAACTGCACCTTTATTCAAATCGTGCTTAAAAAGCTGACAAGTACAAAGACCTATGTCGCCTTCTATCAACTTAAGATATTCTTCATTGATACGTTTATCAATATGATCATCTGGCTCGTCCTGCTCTTCCAATTTGATTAAATTATGGTTTATTATTTAGGGTAGCAACTTGCAATAAATTGTTTATCAACTGGGGAAAGTTCCATATTCATATCAATGCTTATTCCGTCAGTTAAAATAGATGGAATAGGGTAAATCATAATTGAATCTCTATCAAAAGCGGAGTTAGTAATTTCACTTTGCGTGAAAACTTTGAGCACATTATTATCAACCATATCCTTGTCCCACCCCAAAACTCCATAAACTCTATAAACAACATCTACATTCCATTTTATAGGGCTTGCTGTAGTTTGGTGTTCGTGTATGCAACCAATGGCGTGACCAAATTCATGCAAAGTTGTTCTCCTAATTTCGGCATCAGGCGTTGTATTGTTGAACCAACCAAAGTTTATTGTTGCCTGATTTTGAGGTCTATTAAGTGCGGCCATCCCTAAAATTGACCAACTACTACCATCAGGGTGCAATGAAATTCTAATTTCGGCATTGCCAGTTTCTATGAAATCAAAATATACGTTTGCATAAGTCGACCACTCATTAGCAAATGCAATTATTTTATACTCCAAAAAGGGATTTCGATCAAGAAATTTTACAGTTATCCTTTTCCCGATGGGCCACATTTTGTCTCGCCATAATGCAAGTTCATTTAATCTGAGTAGTCCATCATCTTTTTGGAAATTTAGTAAATCAAATCCCCTTTCTTTAGAATTTTTAAAAGCTTCGTATAATTGAGAATCTAAGAAGGCATCACCTTTTTTTACTTCCGTTAAAAGACCAAAATCTTTTTCAGAATAATTCTTCCATAATTGATGTAAATTAGGATTTCTTTTTTCATCTATTGTTAAACAAATTCCGCTCATTGTATTTTATATATTTATCCTTATAATCCTATTATTTGTAATCATAATTTTTTTAAAAATCTGACTCGTATCTTTTAATTTGTGCTCATAATCTTAACTTAAACTAAAATACGAATCTTCTGTTCTGTTTTTTATTTCTTTTAACTCAATAGAAAGTTTATCGATATCAGAAAATGATTTTTTCATTTTTTCAAGATCAGAATCCGAGACATCAATGTCTAATTTTTTTAACTGATTATCCATGTCTTTAAAATACGTATTTAAATAAGTGTTGGTATATTTAACCATTTGTTTAAAGTTGTCTTCCAAAAGATCAATATAGCATTGTTCAATTACATTAAAGGATTCGTTGCATTCGGTCTTACAGCTAGACATGATTTTATTAATTGATCTATCTCTTCTTTCTTTTTTTGTAAAAAACCAACTCATAAAAAACCCTCCTATTCCAGTAATTAAAGCCAATGGTGGAAATATTAGTAAACCTAAAAAACCTGTAAATACTCCCATCCCAACTGATCCAGAAACATCATCAAGATTTTTAAAATTCACCCGTTCTATATTAGATAAGTCAACGTAACGAGTTGCTTGATTATTAGAAATTGCTTTTTGTATAGATAAAATATTATCTGACAACCAATTATCTATTTTAGTTTTGAGATTAGTAACATGAGTTATATAATCAATATTTGTATTGTTAATTACTTGATCAACATTAAACCGTAATAATTGACGAATATCTTTTGTGGATGGAAGTGCTTTGTCTTCATGAATGCTTTCTAAATGCTTTAAAAGGCGCTCATATATATTACTTTTTCTCGATTCTAATAAAGCGTGAATGGTTTGATTAATTAACTTTTTATCATTTGATATTATTTTACTGAATTCAGGGATTTTTGCCTTAATATCCTTAATTAGTTTCCCGATATTCCTTCTTTGAACATTATCCAATAACCGTGCGTCAATCAGTGATCTAAAGTTATTTATTACATTTCCGGTTTCTACAATAACACTATTGATTTTTACTAGACCAACCATATTTTCTTTAAGTAAATATTCCCATACCTCTTTTTCCAGATCTGTTACATTGTCAGCCTTATCTTTGGAGTTACTTTTTATATTTTTTGCGCTCAAATAAAAGATACGCTTATTTATCTTAGTAAATAATCCAAAACGCTTTAACTCTTCTTCAATTTTAGCCTTTAATTGTGTTAGTTGGCCGGGATGTAAATCATCAACCTTATTCAGCACTAAAAACACTTTATCTAATTTATCTCCAAGATCGGCAAGTGCTTTTCTGAAATCATTTCTAAAAATGAATCCGTGGTTGCGGAACGGAGAGGCATCAATCATATAAATTACCGCATTAGACCGCATTGCAGTCATCCAAGTAAGTTCACGTATTTCATCGTTTGGATCATCAAGACCGGGGATGTCATAAAGAGCTATTCCGCGTTCTAAAGTTTTGTTATGAAGGAATACAGAAACAAGCTTAATTTCTTTGGAATTATCTTTGTTTTCTTGTTGGGATGCATATTTCCTGATATTTTTTTCTGATAACTTATCTGACAATGTTGAATTATCTTTTTTGACAATGTGTAATCTTTCTTCCCTCCCAGGTAAAAAATTAATAGGTACGCCGGTAGTTTGAAACATATCTACTGGCGAAATGTCGTATTGAAGTAGTGAGTTTATTAGTGTACTTTTCCCAACTCTTGATGGCCCTGTAATTGCAATTCTATATATAGCCTGCTCCGATAAATCTTTTAAATTATTTAATGATTCTGCAATAAAAGGAAACTTATATTCTGATGCAATTTTTTCAAGATCATCAATTTTGCTAATCGTTGCCGTTTTCAAATCAAAATAATTTCCCGGAACAATTATCTTTTTTGTTGGTATTTTCCAATTAAAAACAACTTCTTCAATTGCATCAGTATTATCCGTTTTAAGAATTGATTTCGTATTTACTGGTATACTAATTGTATTCTTTAATGCCCATCCTGGTGATTTAGTGTCAAAATAATTAATCAATTCATTAGTATCATTTATCCACCGGTAAAATAGAGTCTTGCTAGGTATATGGTATACTCCAAACATTACTGGTAAATTTGAACTATACCAATAATTAATTTTTTCTACATCAACAGGATAGCTAAATTGTTTCTTTGCTACATCAATACTATCAGTAGACTTTAATTGCACTAAAAATCTTTTTGAAGTTGGATGAGAACTATTTGTATTCTCAATTAGTTTATGGATTTCAACTGTCGCATCAATTCCATAATCTTTTTGCTCCCAAGCACAAATTACCCACGGCTCGATTAGTTCCTCAAATTTTCTTTTTGATATATCCTCTTTTCTTTGTGCGGAAGATCGAATAGGTAATTTTTGTTTCTTCATTTTTAATCCTTTAAGTTAATAATCAAACCCAAGCAGTTACAATGGCTTTCATTTATTTTGAAAACTTTTTATTTTTTAAGTCCAAAAATGATATTCTTTATTGTGGAAAGCAAAGAAATGTAATACCTCCAAACGTTCCTAGTTTAATCGTTTGTTCAAGACCAATTAAATCCATTCTTGAATCCGGCAAGATGTTAGGCAGCCACGATGATAATTTTGTTGCACACTCCACATAATCAGGCCTAGGTGCTTCCGTTTCTAATAAGTGAAATATTTCTTTTATGTACTCGGGATGAACTTTGATACCCGGTTTTCCTTTAAGTCCTGTAAGTTTAGCAAACGAATTTGTATAAGAAGCATAATGATGTGTTAAGTCAGCCCTCCATTTTATAAACATACATGGTAATAAATTTAAATTAATGTAGTGGATTGAGGTTCCTTCAAAAGAAGTATGAAAAGTATCTTTTAGGGACAGTATGCTTGGAACACCCGGCTCCTGTTTTCCAGCCAACTTAATAAACCTTGTTTTAGGCATTAAAAGATGTGATGAAAAATGGTTGGCTTCTTTTTCTACTGGGATATTCGACACATAATTGTAATCCGAAGAATATGACAATGACTCTCCATTTTTTAATTTATTTCGGTGCGCATCAATAAAATAATGGCCGAGTTCATGTCCTAAAGTAAATCGAGTTCGGGTTGAAAATTTAGAGCTTAAAAGGTGTAAATTTAAATAAATATAAAACTTGTTGGAGCTGTGCATCAGCTCGCCGAGAAAACAATCATCGTAATTTCCGTAAATAAGGGAAATCTTTTTTTTCTTTGCGATTTTTTCAAGATTAACCTTGTTTTTGAAAATATTTTCCTCTGCGATAGATTCCGCTAAGTCTGAAATATTATTTAAACTATGAGTTGGCATTATTTTTAGCGTGCTTTTTTTGTTTTTGCATCCACCTTCTTTCGATCCACTTCCATTCTTTTGCGAACCTCTTCAGTTATTTTAGGAGATCCTTCTCTTGCTGCCATAGCAAGTTTTTCCTCTTGTAAGGCGATAATTTTTGCTTTAGATGTTTTTTTAGTTGGCGTTTCTAAAAATAAGGGTTGTTGCAAATCTTCAGGTAATATAACATCTGTATTACCGAAGCTCTTTTCAAACTCAATTATTTCATCAACGGTTTCAGGGAATAAAAAGCCTCCTGTTCGGAGTGCCTTTTGAATTAGTTTTTCCTGTTGATTTTGGATTTGATTGACTGCCACATTTGTTTTTTTCATACTCTTTAATTTATAATAATTATTTAAAACAGATTGATTTAATTTTGTCCAATGCTCGTTTTTTTCTTTGGCGAATTGCTTCAGGAGTTGTTTTATAGTATTCGCAAAGATAGTTCATCGCATTGGTGCTTAAGTGCAATTTTGTATCGATACATCCTTCGCCAGCATAGGTAAGAACAATGTGCTTATCTTGTTCTGACAACTCGTTCATTGCTTCCTGTAGTTTTAAACGGAATTCGTTTGGAACTTCGGCATCATCCCCGCCAATCAAAATAGCGAAAGGATCATAGGATGGTTCGGGAATGTTCAGGGTATCAAAGTCTACATGTTCATCGACCCTTTTTCCAATTTCTTTCAAAAACTCTCGATTAGCAATTTTACCAAGCCAAGCCTTTAAAACTAATTTGCATTTTTCAGGCAAAATCCCTTCAGGAAAGGTGAATTTTCCGATAGTTTTATATGCGATGATAAATGTTAATTGTAGGATTTCGCGTGCCATAGCATCGCTATCCTGAAAATTTCTACATTTTAGACTACCCACTTTATAAATGTAGGGGGCGAATCTATTGTAAAATTCATATTGAAGGAGTTTTAATTCCTTTTCATCTTTGCTTACTTGAATCCCGGCAACTACTTCGGCATCGGTAAGAGTTTTAAATGGCGTTTTCACTTGTAATGTTTCCTGCATTTTTAAAAATTTAGTGTTTCATATTAGTATAATCTGTAAGAGTGACAAAACTCACTGTCACTCTTAATGCTTTTATATATAAACCACTTAAAAGATATAAATTATGACGTGTAAAAGCAAAATTATTATTGAACAAAAACTTAAAGCAACGACCAACTTACATTTAATAAATGTGTTATCATACTAATATAATCTGTAAGCGTGACAAAACGAACCCGTCACGCTTTATCCTTCTATATATAAACAATCTAAATTTATAAATCATGGAACACAAAAATGAAATCGACCTTGAGCAATACGCAAAAGAAGGTAAAGAAGTCCCCAAGGGGCACCACTATATTATATTAGTGGACAGGCAAAAATACACCGTTAAAGTAGAATGCATGGCGGGGAAAGAAATTTTGACATTAGCAGGAAAGGTTCCAGTTGAACGCTTCCAACTTAACCAACGATTTAAAGGTGGGAAAGTGGTTAAAGTAGGCTACGATCAAACGGTTTGTTTTACCGAACCGGGAATTGAAAAATTCATGACCATACCTTTAGACCAAACCGAAGGAGGTAAATAAAATGAGACGGGACTTTCAACTTCAGGAAGAGGATTTATTATTCCTTGATAACCTTGGGCTACCTTGGGAAACAATAAACGATGGTGGGATGCAATGGGTTATTATCCATAATTATCCTGTTCCTTTTGGTTATAATTTGGATTTAGTAAAGGTTGGAATCAAAATAGAGACCGGCTATCCGAGAACTCCGTTGGATATGGCTTACTTTTTTCCCGGTCTGCAAAGGCTTGACGGGAAACTTATCAATGCATTAAGTATGCAATTAATTAATGGCGAAAACTTTCAGCGATGGTCTCGACATAGAACCGCTCAGAATCCTTGGCGTGAAGGAGTTGATGATTTATCAACTCACATGAGTTTAGTTAGCTTTTGGTTTGAACAAGAATTTATAAAACAACCTAATGGAATTGCAGCTTAGAATATCAGGACTACACCACCAAATGCTTAAAAAACATTTGCTACCACCTGACGGATTGGAATCCGTTGCAGTAGCCTTATGCGGAAGATATATCCATGAGGAAAACATAATACTAACGGTACATGATATTATATTAATTCCTGATGAAGATTGCTATTCGAGAAATGAAGATCTTCTCCAGTGGCCAACACAAAAGGCCATACCTTATTTTGAAAGAATAGGAAAAAGTGATTTGGCTATTATGAAAATACATAGTCATCCCGGTGGCTATAATAAATTTTCAGGAACAGATGATAAGTCAGATGCCGAATTTTTTGATTCCGCTTTTGGCTGGGCATTAAATGATAAGCCACATGTTAGTGCTGTAATGCTACCTGATGGAGAAGTTTTTGCCCGATTCTTTTATGGCGATTTGCACAATGAGCCTGTAAGTAAAATATTAATTACCGGAGATGTAATTAAATTGTATGGAAGTGATATGAAATCAACACATGATGACTTCGCTTTGCGAACAATACAAACTTTTGGTGATAAAACGTATCAGGATTTAAAACAAATGACTGTTGGAGTCGTTGGTTGTTCGGGAACCGGAAGTCCGTTAATTGAACAACTGGTACGATTAGGCATTGGAAAAATAATATTAATTGATCCTGACACAGTTGAGCATAAAAATTTAAATAGAATTTTAAACACTACACTAAAAGATGCTGAGAAACATGCTCCAAAAGTATTAGTAATTGCTGATGCTATTAAAAAGATTGGATTAGGGACAGAGGTTGTCCCACTACAAACAAATCTTTACGATAGTATGGAAGCATTAAGTGAATTAATTAAATGCGATAGTGTATTTGGATGTATGGATAGCGTTGACGGTCGCCATTTGCTTAATCAGTTGTGTTCCTTTTATCTAATACCGTACTTTGATTTAGGTGTGAAATTGGAGGCAGATGGTAAAGGAGGAATTAATAAAATATGTGGCTCTGTGCATTATCTTCAGCCCGGTAAGTCTTCTTTGATTTCAAGAGGAGTCTATACCACCGATGATTTAAGAGCTGCTTCACAGTACCGGAAAAATCCCGAAGAATTCGAAAGTTTAAGAAAAAACGCATACATCAAAAATGTTAATGTCAACACTCCCGCTGTTATTAGTGTTAATATGAACATTGCCAGTCACGCAGTTAATGAGTTTTTAAATAGAATTCATCCTTACAAGGCAGAACCGGCATGTAATTATGCATTGTCAACTATTGATATAACAGAGAACTGTATAATAAATGTTTCTGAAGAAGACTTACCTGTAGATAGTTACCTAAGAAAAAAAGTAGGTAGGGGTGATATAATACCATTTATTGAAATGCCAGAACTAAAATAATGGAGCGGATTAGAAAAATATTAACGAGATTTGTTGAGTGGCTTCGACCTGAATATAAATTTAAATTTGAAGAGGATTTTCCTGAATCAATAAAGGAAAATGTAATTTATATTATTGGGACTAAAAAATCTCCTTGGCTTTTAGCATTCAAATGCCCTTGTGGATGTGATCAAACAATCCAACTTAATTTATTAAAAGACGCTGATCCTTGTTGGAAGTTTAAGATTACTGCAAGAAAAACAATTAATATATCTCCTTCTGTTTGGAGGACGACCGGGTGTAAAAGTCATTTCGTTATTCGGAATAGTAAAACAGAATGGGTTGGAAGGAAAAGATGGAAGAATTAAATAATGCATATTCAACAGAAATTACTATTTCTTGTATTCCCAGCGAAATAGATCAGGGTAAATTTATTATAGAATACAATAAATGCCTTTTAAATTCATATAAAGTGGCACAAGTTTATCCAAATGTGGAAATAGTGGAAGGTATTATTTTGATGAAAAGTATTGATGGGAATGGGAAAATTATAGCGCATGCTTGGAATCTTCAGGAAGGTATTTATTTTGACATCACTATGGAGGTATTGCTCTCCAATCATCCTGAAATGAAAAATATAAAGGAAATAAAATATTTTCCAGCGATTAAATATGCAATTTCGGATTTTGAAAATACTCAGGTAATTGAATTTAGTCCAATGACTTTGGGAGTCGTAGGAGATTTAAATAAAAAAATATAAAAAGCCGGGAACTCCCGCCTTTAAATTATTATTACTTCCAAATACCTAATCCACCTGATGAATCTCCTTCGCCTTATCAAAACCAACCCACTTGCCGTTTTTATCCTGTCCTCTGTTAGCGAGTTCTTTTCGGATATAGTAGTTTATATCAAATTCACCTTTCAAGGCTTCGGTAAGCAATTGTGTGGCAATTGTTGAGAATATAAACCGAGGATTTAAATCATCACCTCGGTTATTGAATTTTGCGGCATCTAACTTCTTAACCAGTTTTTCCTTTCCGGTTTTGGTAAGCTCGCCACCCATTGCTTGCCATATTTCAGGCGGTATTTCTTCTCGAACAATTGTATCCAAATCAGAAGCATACTTCATTGCTTCTTTTAATTTCCCTTCATTAAATAGCCTTTTTACGTTCCCTAAATCCTTCCAGTCAGTAGGATCAAGATGCTGCGGTTTTGTCCAATCATCGCTTTTAACTTTTGATTTAACTTCCTGTTCATCATTTTGGGAGGTAATAATTAGTTGCTGAATAGCGGGTGTTAAATCTTCAAATTTCCAATCTACAAACTTATCTGAATAACCTTTTTTTGCTAACAGTTTCATTCGCTCTTTTACTGAAGAGGATTCCCAAATATTTTTTATGATCTTTTTTGTGTGAGGATCATTGATGTCTGCAACCATTTTAATGGCAGGGACATCTTTATTTACAGTCTTTTTCATTGTTTTGTTTTTGGTTGCGTCTAACATCGATACATTATTCCGCAAAGTCAAGTTATGTTTTGAGTTATTTGAAAGAACCTCTATAATAGGGCTTGGTTTAGTATGGACTTTTTTTTTACTTTTTTAATTCCTGATAAAACATCATTTTTAGAAGCGGTGTTTTCAAAAATATTCATTTCCCCACCTTGATTAAATCGACCATTCTGAATTGCGATTCCTTTTTCAGGCACTTCAATAATTACATCCACATCGTGTTGAAATTCATTTGTACCTCTGAATTTCCCTTCTTTCGTTGCTTGAAAAATATAGATAAATGAAACCCCTGGATTGTCGGTTTTTAACTTTTCAAGGTCTTTGGGATTAAGGTCTAATTTGTTGACACTATCTAACACAATAAATTGATATTCCGAAAGGTTTTTTGGGAGATTATCAGCTACAAAAAGGTTGGGATTGGTGACATCCTTTTCCTTCAATTTTTTTTGTAAGGTAGCATCCAATTTCTCTTCTTTGGCAACATACAGCACCTTGCCATGATTTCGGGCCAAATAACCTGCAAAATCTACGCACAAATAGCTTTTCCCCATCTTTGGGCGTCCATATACCATAGCGGTGAATCCGGGTGTTGGATCGCCTATGAATTCGAACCATTTGTCTTTTAACCCAATAGTGCTAAATTCAAGATTGGCAAAATCCATACTACTCATGATATTGCCATTGTTTTGAGTAATTCCGTTCAGTTCAATGGATTTTCGTTTTGGCTTTTTTTCGGAAGGTTCATCAACTAAATCGGCATAGGCGTTTTCATATTTTTCAATAATGCTTTTGTACTTTTTAATGGTTTCGGGTTTAAGTACAAAATGTTTAGCATTCTTCATCGTGTTGAAAGCATTAATTACAGCATTTTGCATGGCAATAATTTCTTTAGCAATAGGAGACTTTTTAGTTATCTCTTTTTTCTGAATAGCTTTTTGCAACTCATCAATAAAAATCTCAAAGGTGTTTTTGTAAAGTATCTTATCATGGAATGCTAAAAATCTATGGATGAATTTTATCTCCGTTCCGATTGTAGAATATGGGTTTGCTTTTTT
>JAZKBX010000088.1:4039-13477 GCA_040388455.1 Bacteroidota bacterium | reverse complement strand
TTGCCAGATAATATTGTGATGATGATGCCTCAAACTCAATTTGTTTGTTTAATGCAGTTTCTACTTTATTTGATACCATGTTTAATTTTTTAAATTTATAATGTGCAAAGCTATGTCAATTCAGCTTCATTGTCAATGATTTTTTACAGAATAAATTGATAGAGAAACAATTGGATATAAATAATAAATGTTCTTCGCCATTCCTCGTGGATAAAGAATTATTTTTTTTAATTATTGAACCCTGAGGGTTCAAATGTTTATAGAAATAGGATTGGGTTGTTTTGTTCGACCCAGCCGGGGTCGTATATATTCTTATCTCAATTCTTTTCTATAAACATTGGATGCCTCTGACATCTTTGGCTAATCCGGTTTTATGATAGTTACGCATGCTTTAATGCGAAGATCCTTTATTTATTAGGTAATCACTCTAAATTTGATTTCCACTAATGTCGAATAACCATAATAAATGAATATACGGATTTATGTTGATTTCCGCTGAAACAAGCCTGGCATGACCACGGGGCATGTTAACAAAGATGAAAGTTGATAAATTCCCTAAGCAAAATCATTAAACCGGTACCGCAACTTCCACCATGTTTGTTAATGCTACAAAATCTGCAACAGATAATTCTTCTGCTCGCTGGGTAAGGTATTTATGATCTAAAAATTCAGGTTTCAGTTTAAATGCTTTGATAGAATTACGTAATGTTTTTCTACGTTGATTAAATCCTGCTTTCACTACCTGCTTAAATAATTTTTCATTGCAATCTAAGTGCTGCACTGCGTTTCGTGTTAAACGGATCACCGCTGATTTTACTCGTGGAGGAGGATTAAATACGTTTTCGTGAACTGTAAACAAATAATCGATGTCATAAAAAGCCTGTAACAACACGCTGGTGATGCCATACGTTTTATTTCTTGGTTTGGAAGCAATACGCTCTGCAACTTCTTTTTGAAACATTCCAACCACCTCAGGAACCTGGTTTTTATGATCCAGTACCTTAAATAAGATTTCGGTAGAAATATTATATGGAAAATTACCAATTACAGCAAAGGGCTCATTCTGAAATAAATTATTAAAATCGAGTTTCAAAAAATCACCTTCAATAATTCTATTCTCCAGAGTTGGAAAAGTTTTTTTTAAATAAGCGATCGATTCCCTGTCAATTTCTATAATGTGTGTTTCGTAAGCAGGTTCGGTAATTAAATACTTGGTGAGTACCCCCATACCCGGGCCTACTTCTAATACTTTTTTGTAATGAGCAGTGTGCTTCAAACCTTTGACAATGTCGAGAGCTATTGTTTCATCCTTCAAAAAATGTTGCCCTAAATGCTTTTTTGCTCTTACCTGATTGGTCATTGGTTCATTGGTCATTGTTACTTGATTCTTGCAAATGGTTCTTAGTTCTTTTTTATAAAATCTCCAGCAACGATCTAAACGCTACAAATTTATTTGCATATTTATCAGCATGTTCTTTTTGCAAACGAGGTGAATGCTCCCGTTGATATTCTTCAAGCCTTTCCATGCTTTCGCATGTGTATTGAATGGAATAGGTTGTTCCCTGCTCTTCATCAACCAATACCTTACAAATTTTATTTTCTAAAAAATGTCCTGTTTTCATTACATCCGGAATGTGTTTTTCTTTCATCCATTGCAACCATTCTTCACGAACATCATTTTCAATGTTTACTGTTACGTTATATATTATCATTTAATTACGAAATTACGGATCTATATTTTTCTTTTTTATCTGTGTTATATTTTTTTAGGCGGCCAATTCAACTTGTTTTTTAATAAACAAATCAATTTGCCTTCTGTGCCTCAAAACATGAACAATAGCGTGTTCCAAAAGTTGTTCGATATCATATTGTTGCCCCCAACTCACCGCTATTTTTTTTGAATTATCTGTTTGTTCAATTATCAAGTCGGGATTTTGTTTAAAAAAGTTTTCACAATAATTAAACATCAAATTTAATTGCTCAATATATTGGTCAGCATTTTTAAAAACTGTTTTGTCG
Source organism: Bacteroidota bacterium (assembly GCA_040388455.1). Taxonomy (GTDB): domain Bacteria; phylum Bacteroidota; class Bacteroidia; order 2-12-FULL-35-15; family 2-12-FULL-35-15; genus 2-12-FULL-35-15. The sequence continues at coordinate 11,458 of JAZKBX010000088.1, read as the reverse complement.
GGATAACTTTTCTTCAGGCCAATTGATCTTTCGATCTCAATAGTATAAATGAAACCTGAAAAAACAACATGTGTTAAAACTGTTTGTATTGACTTGCAATCAATGTCCTTTGTGTCAGTATCAGCAATCAAAGAGAGCTGATCTACACTTAAAGGCGCTATGCTATTTATAAGTTCGTTGATCGCTTTTTTATATTCCGCAAGCAATCCTTTTACACTTCCGGTTAGTTCAGAATTTGGCATATTGGTCTTTCTTCATGAATATCATTTTATGCAAAATAATTTAATTTGGAAAATGTGTTTAATTAAAACTATCCCCTCTTAACTTCCTAAATCGTTTGCGCGCTTCCACCACATACAAGCTTCCGGGATACTTTATCAATAGTTGCTGGTATAATTCTTTTGCTTTCTCTAAATTTTTAAACTGATCTTCATTTAAGCCGGCAAGTTTAAAAAGTGCATCATCTCCTAAAATATCATCCCCATAATTTTTTACAATGGTGTCGTAATAAGCCGCAGCTTCAGTATATCTGGCGTGCTTTAGTTCTATTTGTGCTTTCCTGTAAAGAATATCATCTGCTAAAGCGTGGCTAGGAAATAATGTATTTATTGAATCGAGCGTTATTTTTGCCTGTCCGTCTTTATTTTGAAAAGCAAGCAGATCGGCACGGGAAAATATCATTAACGGTGCAACATTCGTATCAATGGCTAATGCATCGCTAATGAGTAAGGATAGATCCATGGCATCATTGGCGATAAGCTTTGCTGTTGCGCCTTTTAACACATCCAACTGCGCCTGGGCCCACATAAAATCTCCGGTGTAATAGGATATTCTGGCATTACGAAATTTTGCCTCCTGTCCTATAACATCATATTTAAAAGACTTTTCCACTTGAGAATAACGTAAAGAGGCCTCCCAAATATCGCCTGTCATCAATAAAATATCAGCTAATTCTAATTTACATTCTGCCTGAATCGGTAATGCTAATTGGGGTAAAGCAATGGCCTCCTCCAGCAAGGCTATAGCATCAGCCGGCTTATTTAAATAAAAGGCCTGTAAATGGGCCAGTTTTTTTAAAAGAGGGGCCGTATTTGCTGATTTCCCTAATTCAGTAATCGTAATTTGATAATTTTTTTCAAGCTCCGTTAAATCGATCAGATTATAATTCCCTTTCAAAACAATTTTCTGATAGGATACATCTAACAATTCCATCCGGGCATTCGCATAAAAAAAATTGTCACTACCTTTTGAAATCACATACTGATAAGCCTTTACGGCAACGTCATAGCTTTCGTTCTGAGTACACAGTTTTGCTAAATTCATTATTCTGTTACCATCCTCTTTTTTGCGTTTATCCAATGCCTTCGCTTGAATAAATGCGCCTTCAAAATCTTTTTGCTGAATTTGCATCCAAATCAAAAGCTCTGAAAGGATCGTTTTGTCGGGATTTTTGGCAATACGTTTTAATAATTCACCTTTTAATAATTCATTTTGTCTGGTGTCAGCCTCATTACCAAAACTGGTTTGCAAGGCATTCTGAACACTTTGAATATATGAATCCTGACTTTCGAGTACATCCAAATATTCATTTATCATTGCCATTTTATCACCTTTGATGGCATACACATCGGCTAATTCAAAACTAAAAGGATAATCGTTCTCCGACATTTTTCTACCTCTCAGATAGGTTAAAATGGCATAATCATATTGCTTTATTGCCATGAATGCTTTAGCAACAATAAATACCTGATCATCGTGTTTGATGGATTTGATGGCTAATTCCCAGGTGTTTTTTGCTTTTCCGGAATCCTCAGCGCGTTCATAAACTGTGCCCAGATCAATAAATAGTTCAGGTCTTTCAGGGTTTCGTTTAATTTGTTTTTTTATTACTTTTTCTGCCGTTTTAAACTCTTTTAACTCCAGCAAACAATTCAAATAGGGAGTATAAAATTCCTCGGATGATATTTTATTATAAAGCTTCTCGTAATAATCCAGTGCTTTATCAAATTCTTTATTGTCGTAAAACTGCTGTGCCAGCTGCAAATCGGTGTTTGTTTGCGCAGAAGTATTCACATGCAGGAATGCAAATGCAAAAAGAAATAGTATGTGTTTTAATTTTTTCAAATTATTTCAAGGCATTATTGTAGTCTGTAACTAATTTAATTATGTCATTAAATTTGAAATCCTCTTTTTTTACACGCTCGTAATAATCTCCTTTATCGTTAAAAAAATAATTTCGCAACTCTTGTAGGTTGTCTTTGGAAATTGTACCAAATCCTTTAGTTATTGAATTATTACCTTCAAATGGATTATTACGTTCTATAAACAAAGCGGGTTCTTTTCCTTTTTTCAGAACAAAACAACGTGTACCTGCACTCAAAGCTGTAGTAGACATCCCTTCAAACAAATTTATTTCCCCGCCTACAATTAATTTTGTCCATCCTGTATATTTGAAATGGCAATAGCAATCATCACTATATTTATAAGCTTTAATTGAATCTGACCAATACGGTTTCTTTTTGTCTGTTTCATTTTTTTTAAAATCAATCCAATCATTGTGTCTTCTTACTTTTCCATAAATAGTGTCACCTTTTTCTCTCATCACAATGTAACCATTTTGCCAACCTTTTGGCCTTACCTTTGTATCGTCTGGTAATGCATCAACTTGAGCTATTGATCCAAAATGAAGTAATAAGAAAAGTATTGCAACGACTTTTTTCATGAAAAAATTTAACTTTACTTATATCCAATAATTTCAAGCACCAATGCTTTGGCTTCAATATCCAAACCATTACGTAAAGTTACTAAACTTCCTTGTTTTAAATGCTCACCAAATCCATGAGGAGCAAAAAACACTGCATTAATAACGGCACTTTGCCCCTGCTCTATCGGCTTTTTGTAAAGCTCTATCTGGCATTCGGTAGAATAACCCTTCGCCCCCTTCACATAGGCATGTGGACGATAAATACCCATCAACTCATAGTTGCTTACATTTTCTATCAGCAATTTTACAACCAGGTATTTTTTGAGGTAAATCATTATTAGATTCCAAAATTAGAATCAAGATATTAGAGTCAAGAACCAAGAGTGAGAATGTTACTTATAAATCTTACATCTTGAGTCCTGATTCTTGTTTCTTGAATTCTTGCTTCTCTACAAATACTTCAAAATTTCTTTTTCCACCTCTTCACTATCCCATTTCTTTTCGATCTCGGGCATTGCCATCACTTTTTGCATAATAGATTCTTGTCTTTGGCCTTCGTTAAAGGCTTTAGAATAGCGAATATCCGGACTATAGGTTACCATCGAATAAAGAGGGATCCATTTATCGGGATACTTTTTACTGAAACCGGCTTCGATCTTTTTTTGCAATAAAAATTTAGGATCGGCTGTTTTATCACGCATTTCAATGAAATTCATAATTGCCAGATCAGCAATTGCATCGGCATCCGGCTTGCGTAAATTTTGATATTCAGATAAAATTTTTGTCCAGGCAGCATCAAAATTTTCCAATCCCTTTGAAGCCGTGTCGTGCTTTTCTATCAAATCATTTAGCACCACGCAATCCTCAAACCCGCAATTCATGCCTTGTCCGTAGAAGGGAACAATTGCGTGTGCGGCATCACCGATCAAGCCAATTTTATTATCAAAGGTCCATGGAAAACATTTCACCGTTACCAATGACGATGTTGGATTTTTTATAAAATCATCAATATATGTTGGCATCAGAGGAATAGCATCAGCAAATTCTGTTTCAAAAAATGCTTTTATTTGTTCCGGTGTTTTCAAATTTGCAAAAGACTTTTCTCCTTCAAAAGGTAAAAACAATGTACAGGTGAAATTGCCATCCATATTGGGTAAAGCGATCATCATAAAACTTCCACGTGGCCAAATGTGTAATGCATTTTTTTCTAATAAAAATTCACCATTTTTGCCCGGAGGAATAATTAATTCTTTATAGCCAGCCTCAATATAATGTTGATTATATTCAAACAGGTCACTTGTAAGCTGCATGTTTAAACGAGATGCGGCAAAGGCTCCGTCTGCACCAAAAAGCAGATCGCTTTGAAAAACAGATTTATTTTGTGATTCCGCATTTTCGAAATGAGCATTTAATTTATTTCTTTCGATGGTGGTGCAGCGCTCATTAAAATGAATTTTAACATTTGGTTGTTGCTCTGCCAGATCCATCAAACGCATGTTTATTTCAGCACGCGAAACCGAATAAATTGCCTGGTTATCCTTTCCATAGGGCTGATAAGCAGTTGAACCATCTTTATGATGAATAGCCCGGCCATACATAGGAATAGCAATTTTTCTAATCTCGTCAGCAATGCCAACGCCTTCAAGCCCTTTCCAGCCACGATCACTCAGTGCAAGATTAATGGATTTACCGGCAGACATTTTTGCTTTTCGCATATCCGACCTACGTTCAAATACATTTACATGATATCCGCGCTTTGCTAAATAAATTGATAAAAGCGAACCAACCAATCCGGCACCAACTATTGTTATTTTTTTACTCATACTTATTTGAATTTTATCAAATTTATCACAAAAAAATTAAAGGGGCTACATATATTTATCATTCAAACCTTGATTTTCGGCAATTTTTTCCAGGGCCTTTTCAATTCTTTTTTTTCTTGCTTCAACTTGTTTGGCTCCTTCTATCCATTGCACGTAATCTTTTCGTTTTGAATAGCTCATTGCTTCAAAACTTTTTAAGGATCTGTTTTTTGAAAGTAATTTTTTAAAATCTTCAGGGATCACAACTGTTTTATCTTTTGCCTCCGTCAGTTTCAAACCCTTTTCATTGTTCATTACAGCTTCGGTAATGTACTCAATTAACAGTTTTTCATCTACCTCTTTTACATCAGTATATTTAATATGCCTGTTGTGCAAAGTTCCGGGATTTTGTTGCAGCACCTTTTTTTTATCTTTCAGCAAAGCGCCCTGATAAAAAACAAATGTTACGTGTTTTTTAAAATACCAGAAGCCGCAAACCATTCCATCTTTATAATAATTAGGTCCCCATTTCCAGTCTTCAATAATACCAGGCTCAGCTTTAATAATTATAGAACGTAATTTTTTACATATTATTTGCGCAAATGGCTCGGCCTTTTCAATGCCTTCATCAATCAGTATTTTCGCATTAGGGTTGTGTTTTACTTTTGCCATTTTAGTGCTATTTTTAATGTTGATGGGAAAGAATACAAATTTAATTATTTCCCATATGTATAATGCCCTATAATTTTATACTCGAACAAGCAGTCGGCAAGCACTTGCCCTCCTCCAATATTATGTACAACTAAATATCTTTTGCCATCTGCTGATTTTTTGTTCACAACAAGTCCAATGTGAGTTACCGCTCCACCTAAATTCCAGCAAACTATGTGCCCCGGCAAATAGTCCTCAGGTTTATCTGTAATGGGTTTAACCTGTCCATGGCGGGTAAAGTAAACCATCAGATTTGGAACTCTTCTATGGTCGATATTTTTATCGGGGTGTTTCAGTCCCCAGGTTTTAGGATATTTTTGAAAATTTGCCTTCATATCCTCATGAACCTCTTTTTGAAGATCTATTCCCAATTTTCTATATGCCCGTATCACCACATCGGTGCATACACCTTTACCATTTGGAACATCCCCATTAGGGTAGCTAATATTAAAGTACGTTGGGTCATAAACCACTTTTTGCTTGGTCAATTCGGTGGTGGCATCTGAAAGCCGGACATAAAAATTAGTTTGTCCAAGCGCCAAGCCTGCCCAAACAGTGAATAGGATAGTAAATAGGATCGATCTCATAATATGCATCAAAATTATAGATAAATCCAATGCTTCGTGACCTTTTCTAAGCTTCTTAACAATAAATAACAAAGATTCGCACCCAATAAATTATTGAGTGCGAATCTTCAAAAACAAACCGATCTAAAACTTAACTCCAAATGTTAACATAAAGCTTGAATTCCGGTAATCATTTTTTACGGAACTAAGATCAAGTCCTGTTGGATCATATAAATAGCTGGTTTCAGAATATTTTGTGAATACATAAGCAAAATCTATATAGTAGTTATTTTCTCTAAAACCAATTCCTGCTGTATAACTGGTTCTGTTCGCGTTTTTGTTATCTCCGGTTTTGAACGGACTGCCATACAAAGCGTAACCGGCCCTGAAACTAAGCGGGTCGAAACGAATTTCCCCACCAACCCTGATGTTTTGCGCGGATGTGTATTTTGAACGTATTGTTTTATTAACATCTGCAAACACATTAGGGCTTGAATAAAGCTGAGCGTAAGTATAATCAACATGCTCGTAATCAACATTCAATAAAGCATTTTTATTAATAATAAATCCAATGCTTCCCATAACCCTGAAAGGAGTAGTAACGCTATAATCAAATGATCCTTTTGGAGAAACGGTATCATATTTTACACTTTCCAGATCTGATCTCATAGAGCTGCTGTACTCATCCTTTAAACCGAGAACAGTTGGAGTATGAATTGCAGCGCCTATCCGGAACCAATCAGTTGGTTTAACAATGAAACCAAGTTTAAAATTAACACCATTACCCTTTGTTGTTAAATCCTGTGAATAGGTAAATGATTTAAAATTCTGGATGGTGTCCTGATCGTCAATTTCTTCATAAACAGATTCTTCAACATACCTTGCGTTTACAAAACCCACAGTTCCACCCACCAATACCTTACCTTTGTAATTACCCCCAAAACTTAATACTGTTTCGCCCATTGAGCCTTTGCTTTCAACAGATTTCCGTTGCAATTGCCCATATTTAGGAATTACATGGTTGTACTGTAAATTCACTGAAGTATCAGGATTAAGAAGATATGTCTGCCAAGCCAAATCGGTGGAAAACGCATCAAAGTCATCACTTGAATGACCGTTTGCATTTGCAACATAGGTATCAAGCAGTGAACTTGTTTTATTACTTCCCTGCACGCTGGTGCGACTATGGAAATTATTGGTGCGATTATATCCAAATCCGAAATTAAACGACTCCCAGCCAGAAGGGTTACTTTCCCGGGTGTTCCAACTGGTTACCAGGCCAATATTACCAAGATTAAAATTTAATTTTCCATCTCCTGATTCCGAAGTATTATAGGACGATGAAGAGTGCTGAGAATAAATAGAAGGAGTGATAGAAAGCTCCGTTTTCCGGAACACCGCTATACCGGCCGGGTTAAAACTCAATGTGGAGATATCGCCACCCAAAGCACCCATAGAACCCGCCATAGAAGCAAAGCGAGCAGTTCCTCCGAAAGTTAATTGCGAGTATCTCATCGCGTCAATATCATTTTGAGCCGTTGTTGAAAAGGCATAGAATAATCCTACCCCTAGTATTAAGGTATATTTTTTCATAGTTTTAATTCTTTTAGTATTGATATGTGAGATATGAATATTT
>JAZKBX010000088.1:0-3939 GCA_040388455.1 Bacteroidota bacterium | reverse complement strand
TCATTACGAGGAGCTGCTTGCTCTTGTCTCGGTTGCTCATTGCGAGGTTTTGCCTGCTCTTGTCTTGGCTGTTCGTTACGCGGCTCTTCATTACGTGGTTTTGCCTGCTCTCCGGTTTTACCCCAACGATCAAATATGGGTTGTTCATTACGTGGTTTCGCCTGCTCTTCACGTGGTTTTTGTTGATTGTTATTCGGTCTTTCTTCACGTGGTTTTGCCTGCTCCTCACGTGGTTTTTGCTGATTGTTATTCGGCCTTTCCTCACGTGGTTTTGCCTGCACTTCACGTGGTTTTTGCTGATCGTCACGTGATGGACTAACAGTTCTGGAATTATTATCACGTACATTCAAATACGGATTGTTGTCTCTTCCTTTGGTTGATTCAAAAGGTTTTGACGTTTCTTTTTCAACTGCACTGATGTATCGGTGTGCTAAAGTTGGTTGAGTTGTAGTACGTCCATTAGCACTGGTAGTGCTTCTTGGGCCATAATAATAACTGTTGTTATCATAGCTGTTAAAATAATTATTGCTATTGTAACCATCGTTAAAACCATTGTAATATCCCTGATTGTAAGCATTTCCATATCCATAACCACCCATGTATGGATTATAACCGTAGTAACCACCACCGTATCCACCGTAACCTCCGTAACCACCATATCCACCATAACCTCCGTATCCGCCATAACCACCGCAGCTACCATAAGGATTGTACCAAGGATCGCTTCCCCAACCTAAATTCGAATACCAGTAAAAGCTTGGAGTATAGGTAAATGCCGAATAGGTTGATCCCCAGAAGTTATATCCCATATAAACGCTTGTTCCGTAATTATAAGGGTTACCGGTGTACCAATATGAATTGGTGTAGTAATTATCATAATAACCATAACTACCTACATTGTTATGAAAACGTCTCAGACGAACTGAATATTCATCATCATAATAATCATTATAATCAAAAGGCTGATCGTAATAATTATTGGTAACTGTAGTATTACCATTTGCATCCGTTGATCTTTCGGTAGTTGAATAGTAATCGTCAGGATTACTGCTTTCTGATGATTGATTGGATTTGTTCTGATTACCAGAAGCCTCATCAGCAGCTCTTTTTGCGGCCTCCTCTTTTCTTTTTTCCTGTTCAGCTAATTGCCTTTGTTTTTCCTGCTCGGCAAGTTGCTGACGTTTTTCTTTGTCAGCGGCAGCATCTTTTGATGAATAATAAATATCATCAGTGTAAACCTGTGCTTTTACAGTCTGTGGCGCACCTACTGATAATGCAGCCATTGTAACAACTAAAAAGGTTAAGTTCGTTTTCATTTGAAATAGGTTTTTAATTTGGGGACGCTTTTAATTTGACAAACTCATCGGCAAAAGGTTTAATTTTCTACTTTTGTAAATGTAAGTCAAATGTAAAATTACAAATACTATACCACAAATAAAAACCCTATGAGTAAAGAGTTAACAACACGTGAAGGAAATTATTCTGAATGGTATAACGAATTGGTTGCGAAGGCTGATTTAGCAGAACATTCAGCTGTAAAAGGTTGTATGGTAATTAAACCCTATGGTTATGCAATTTGGGAAAAAATGCAGGCCGCATTGGATAAAATGTTTAAAGATACCGGACATGTGAATGCGTATTTTCCATTATTTATTCCGAAATCATTTTTCAGTAAGGAAGCCAGCCACGTGCAAGGGTTTGCTAAGGAATGTGCCGTAGTTACTCATTATCGTTTGAAAAACGCTGAAGATGGAAGTGGAATTGTAGTGGATGAAACCGCTAAACTGGATGAAGAATTGATAGTACGACCAACATCGGAAACCATTATCTGGAATACATACAGGGGATGGATACAATCGTACCGTGACTTGCCCTTATTAATTAACCAATGGGCTAATGTGGTGCGTTGGGAGATGCGTACCCGTTTGTTCTTGCGTACTACAGAATTTTTGTGGCAGGAAGGCCATACCGCACACGCTACCGCACAGGAAGCGGTGATCGAAACTGAAAAAATGCTTGATGTATATGCTGATTTTGCAGAACAATGGATGGCGATACCTGTAATTAAAGGAATTAAAACAGCAAATGAACGTTTTGCAGGGGCAATAGAAACCTATTGTATTGAGGCCATGATGCAGGATGGAAAAGCTTTACAGGCCGGAACCTCACACTTTTTAGGTCAAAACTTCGCGAAAGCATTTGATGTAAAATTTGCTAACAAAGAAGGCAAACAGGATTTTGTTTGGGCAACATCATGGGGAGTTTCTACCAGGCTAATGGGCGCTTTGGTGATGTCGCACTCGGATGATAAAGGATTGGTATTACCTCCAAAACTTGCTCCTTTCCAGGTAGTGATCGTACCTATCTATAAAGGAGAGGAACAATTGGCCCAGATCAGTGAAGTGGTTTTGAAAATGAAAAAAGCAATGGAAGCCAAAGGGATCAGCGTTAAGTATGATGATAGAGATACACAGCGTCCGGGTTGGAAATTTGCAGAATATGAATTAAAAGGTGTGCCGGTGCGAATTGCTATTGGAGCGCGTGACCTTGAAAATGGAACGGTTGAAGTAGCCCGCAGAGATACCTTGGAAAAAGAAACACTTCAACAAGCTGATATCGAAACCAAAATTGCACATTTACTTGAACAAATACAGGATAATTTGTATCAAAAAGCAAGAACAATGCGTGAGGCAAAAACCTATAAAGCAGACACTTACGATGAATTTAAGCGTATTTTAGAGGAAACTCCGGGATTTGTGATGGCACATTGGGATGGAACGCCCGAATCGGAACAAAAAATCAAAGAAGAAACAAAAGCTACCATACGTTGTATTCCTTTAAATAACAAACAAGAAGCCGGAACGTGTATCTATTCGGGTAAACCATCAACACAGCGGGTGGTGTTTGCTAAAGCTTATTAAACAAAGGAAGTTTAAAAGTTGGAAAGTTCAAAGTTTAAAAGTTAGAAGTTAGAAAATTGGAGAGGTGGAGTGGCGTTTGGGGCAAATTATGAAAACCATTGAATTAATTCTCTAAATCAGCAAATCACTGATTTTCCAACTGTTAAAATCATTAAAATTAAAAACCCATGGAAAAACTAACGCCATACGAGCTGATCTTAAAAACGCTGAAGGAAAAATCCAGCATGAAGCAGGATGTGTATGCAAATACACTTCAATCCTTCAAGATCCTGAAAGCAAGTGCTAAGCAAATAGCAGCGGATTTTAAAAATGAGGTTGCAGCCATTGATAAGCGAATTTCTATTGAATACAGAGAGAAGGGGGAATTTGAATTTGGATTAAGGGTGGCGGGAGATCTGCTTATTTTTTCGATGCACACCAATATTTTTGAATTTGACAAATCTCATCAGATATGGCGCAACTCTTATGTAAAGGAAGATCACAGCCGGTCGTTTTGTGGAATAATTAATATTTACAACTTTTTGAACGACTCCTTCACCTATAACCGGATAAATGATGTTGGCTATGTAATAGGACGAATCTTTGTAAATAAAGAAAACCACTATTTTATAGAAGGTAAACGCCAATTAGGTTTTTTGTATAACGACTTTGTACACGCTGTAATTGATGAAAAAGCCATTAAATCGGTACTGGAATCAACAATCTTGTATTGTTTGAATTTCGATCTTTTCACCCCACCGTTTGATTCGGTTAAAGAAGTATCGGTATCGGACATGCAGGCAGCAAGTGAGAGCATGCAAATAAAAACCGGAAAACGCTTGGGCTTTCGTTTTCAGGTGGATAGCGATGAAGTAGATTGATTTTTTAACTATTTTAAGAATATGTTTAAAAATAATTTGTAGAAATAATTATTTCACGTACATTTGCACTCCCAAAATAAAGGGCCCGTTCGTCTAGGGGTTAGGACGCCAGGTTTTCATCCTGGTAAGAGGGGTTCGATTCCCCTACGGGCTACTAA
>JAZKBX010000087.1:0-8585 GCA_040388455.1 Bacteroidota bacterium | reverse complement strand
GGAATTTCAAATTTACTATCTGAAACCTTCTCTTTCGAGATTTTTTTTGCTGTAAGTTTCATTTCCATGCCACCCTGATTTATGGAATATTCCAAAGGAAAGCCTTTTAAACCTTTGTAAACAGGCTTAATATCATTAGTTGGGATCTCTTCTGAATAAAACACATCTATTGCCGCTCCTTTACCTTCTTTAGAGGTTATTTCCGCTTTTTTGCATTTATACCCTGCTATCATTTTTGTTTCTTCGGTATATTTTATGAGTATTTCAGGAGCCGTATCCTGTTCCTTTTTAATATCCGATTCATTCATTTTAATTAAATACTTTTTCCCCATGATATCCATCAGGGAAACTATATTTTTATTTTTGTTATCCATAATAAAGGTAGAACTTTGCATTGGCATATTCATGTCCACCCTGAATTTATCCGACTTTATGTACGTAACGGTTTCAGAACCTTTAAACATTGCTAATGCTTCGGGAGGAAGTCCGGAATCCTCAAAGGATATACTATAGGTTACAGTGCCTTCAAAGTTTGTTTTGTTTTGTGCGCTAACTTTTATAAGGCACAATATGGAAAGGCTGATCGCCAATATTGTTTTTTTCATGGGAATTTTAATTGTTGGAACGTTGGTTAGTAAAGGTAAAGGTAAAGGTAATGGTACAATTTAACAATTTTTCAGTAGGCAATGTAAGAAGGAATTTTGACAATTGCTTTATTGTTATCTATTGGAAATCGATAAAGAGGTTAGTCATTTCTTCCATCGATATCTGTTTAAAATCGTTTGGAAGTTCGAACGTAGCATTCTCAATCTCTTCTTTTGTTACTGATGCTGCAGTAAATTTCATTTCAAGTCCAAATTTTTTGATTTTATATTCCATCAAAACCCCATCTATCATATAATAAGGATTTGCAAAATTGGGATTTTTGATATTCAGGCCGGTAGTATAATAAACAGGATAGTCTAGAGGATCGCCACCTTTGTAATGAATAATCACTTTTTTACATTTATAACCGGCAATTATTTTAGTTTCTTTGGTTGGAATAACTTCTAAATTAAATAATTCGTTCTCTTTTTTTATTTCCGCAGCATTTTGGATCACAGAATATTTTTTATCCATGAACCTGATCAATTGGGTAAATGTTTTTGTTTCCGGTTCTGAAATAAATGATGTGGTTAAAAGTCCCATGCCTGCGCTCATTTCAGCAGAAGATTTATTGTCTTTGAACTTAATTTTCATTTTGCTTGGAGCCATACTTGCCATCGGGCTTTCTGTATCAACAACTTCTGCATTATAGGTAATCAGGCCTTCCGAAATAAAACCTTCGTCTACGGGGGGACTACAACTTATCCATAAAACTAAATTTACAAAAAAGGTAAAACTAAAAATTAACCGTTTCTTCATCGAATTTTCAAACAATATTTCTACTTAATTGGTTAAAGATAAATAATTTATTGATTAACTTGAATATCATTCTAAAATAATAATTTAAAAACCAGGGGCATCGTGGGATTTTAACTGTGTTACTTGGCAAATAAAGGTGTTGTGATTTCAACATGCCCCATCTCTATCAATAATTGCATGTTTGGGCGAAGGAATCAAACAATGTTCAATTTTCAACCCCTTCAAGGGATTTATGACAAGCTCCTGAATGAAAAAAACAGATACAAAGTTTTTTTGATTTCTCTATATTGAATCGGTATGAATTTTATATACCTGCGGAATTACTGATAAAAACTGCACTTATTGGAATGTTTTATTGAGGAAACTTGGATTCCTTGAATTTCTTACTTTTTGGTAATTAGTTGAGACCTATTGGAATTCGGCCAACTTATTGGTCATTTCTTCCAATGATATTTGTTTGTAATCATCCGGAAGTCCAAAGGTAGAATTATCTACATCTTCCTCCACTACTGATGTTGCAGTGAATTTCATTTCCAGACCAAATTTTTTAATTTGAAATTCCATCAATACACCATCTAACATATAAAAAGGACTGGCAAAATTTGGATTTTGAACATTTAGATCGGTAGTATAATAAGCATAACTGTCCGAAGATTCCTCTCCTTTGTAATGTACATTCACTTTTTTACAATTATAACCGGCAATTATTTTAGTTTCTTTGGTTGGTGTAACTTCTAAATTAAATAATTCGTTTTCTTTTTTTATTTCAGCAGCATTTTGAATTACTGAATATTTTTCTCCGATCAATTTGATTAATTGAGTGAAAATTTTTGTTTCCGGGTCTGAAATAAAAGATGTGGTCAACATTCCCATTCCTGCACTCATCTCTACAGCTGATTTATTGTTTTTGAACTTAAAAGTCATTTTACTTGGAGCCAACATTGCCATTGGACTTTCGGTATCTACAACTTCAGCGTTATATGTAATTGTACCTTCCGAAATAAAATTTTCTTTCTCCGATGGAGCACTGCAACGTACCCATAACAATAAAGTTGTAAAAGTAATAAAACTAAAAACTAATCGCTTTTTCATTGATTTTTCAAACAATTTTTCAACTTACCAAACTTTAATTTGTTAAAGATAAAATATCTTATTGATTCTGCACCAAACCAATTTTCAGATTAATTTAATATCCCAATGTTTTCATCATGGATTTAAAACTTTGTTCCTTCGCAAATAAACGAGTTGTGATTTTCCCATCTTCATCTTTATCAATGATCACATGCTTGGGAGCAGGTATCAAACAATGTTGAATTCCGCCATATCCCCCTAAGGATTCCTGGTAAGCTCCGGTATGAAAAAAACCAAGGTATAAAGGTTCTTTTTGTTTTTCATTAACTATTGGCATATAAACCTGATTCAAATGTGATTCAGCATTATAATAATCCTCGCTGTCGCAGGTTAAACCTCCTAAATTCACACGTTGGTATTCTTTTTCCCAGTGATTTATAGCCAACAAAATAAATTTTTGTTTAATACCCCAGGTATCTGGTAAAGTAGTAATAAATGAACTATCGATCATGTACCAAAGTTCATTATCATTTTGTTTTTTTATATCTACAATTGAGTACAATGCTGCACCACTCTCGCCTACTGTAAAACTGCCAAATTCAGTGAAAATATTGGGTTCATCCACCCCCCTCTCATCACATACATTTTTGATCTTTTGAATTATTTCATCAGCCATGTAACCATAATCGTAATTGAAACCTAAAGAAGCACGGATTGGGAACCCTCCTCCAATATCCAATGAATCAAGGCTGGGGCAAACTTTTTTCAGATCACAATAAACGTTTATGCATTTCGTTAATTCAGTCCAATAGTAGGTAGTATCTTTAATACCGGTATTGATAAAGAAATGGAGCATTTTCAACTCACATTTTGAACTATTTTTAATATGTCCGTTATAATAATCAATAATATCAGCCTGTCGGATCCCTAAACGGGATGTATAAAATTCAAATTTAGGTTCCTCATCAGTAGCAACACGTATTCCAACCTTAAACTTTTTTTTGCAAAGTTTTTCCAAGGGAGCCAATTCGTTTTTATTATCCAAAATAGGAATGGTATTAATAAAGCCATCATTCACTAATTCACTGATATACTTTAAGTATGCGGGCCGTTTATATCCATTGTTGATGATATATGTATCTTTTGCAATTTTTCCGGCAGTATATAAGGAACGAACAATAGGAACATCAAAAGCCGAAGATGTTTCCAAATGAATATCATTTTTCAAAGCTTCTTCAAGCACAAAAGAAAAATGAGAACTTTTGGTACAATAACAATAGGTATATTTGCCTTTGTAATCGGCTTTTGCAATAGCCACATTAAATATTTTTTTTGCTTTTTGAATTTGAGAACTTATCTTTGGCAAATAAGAAATTTTTAAAGGAGTACCATATTGTTTAATAATATCCATTAAAGGAATATTATTAAAATGAAGTTCATCATCTATAACTTCAAAGCCTTCTTGTGGGAAATCGAAGGTTTGCTGAATTAAATCACTGTATTTATTTTCCATTCTTCGCCAGAAATTGAGTAGTTTTCTATTATTTTGCAAATGTATTTAAATACTTTGATATCTTTTTAAATAAGTTTATCAATTAAAATTGGATCATTAATAGAACAGAGGACATGGACCTTTTAAATAAAAAAAGGTTGATAATTTTATAAGTATTGGTAATAAATAAATACGAAAATAAAAACCATATAACGGTATGAAAAATGTAAAATTTATTGAAGTAAAATCAGAAATAGGCGCAGGAACCCGCGGGGCAAGTATGGGGGTGGATGCTATAAAAATTGCCGCCCTCGATTATGGAAGCAATATGTTCAAACAAATTGAATCCCTGGAAATAAAAACCGAAAATCAGTTATTATTCGAACCCACTAAAACAACCTATGCAAAGCGTATTAGTGGTATTTTAAGTATTTATGAACGTTTGGCAGCTGTTGTTTCTCAAACATTAAAGAAAAATGGGTTTCCTATAGTATTAGCAGGAGATCATAGTACTGCCGGAGGAACTATTGCCGGAATTAAAATGGCGTATCCTAAACAAAAATTAGGAGTTATCTGGATTGATGCGCATTCCGATATTCATAGTCCTTACACTACTCCAACAGGTAATATGCACGGTATGCCGATAGCTGTTTCTCTTGCCGAAGATAATATAGCCAACAAAATGAATAAGCCCGATAAGGATACTATTGATTTTTGGAATAAATTAAAAAAAGTAGGAGGTATAAGCCCTAAAATAACTTACAAAGACATTGTTTATATTGGTGTACGTGATGTGGAACCCGAAGAAACCTATTTGCTTAAAAAGCATAAGGTAAAAACATTTACCACTGCCGAAGTGAAGCGCAACGGAGTAGAAAAAATTGCCCGTGATGCACTGGCTCATTTAACACATTGTAATTTAATTTATGTTTCATTTGATGTGGACAGCATGGATTCATCCATTTCAAAAGGAACGGGGACTCCGGTACGAAATGGAATTACAGAAAAAGAAGCCGGCAGTTTATGTGTACGTTTAGTACAAAATGAAAAGGTGTGTTGTTTTGAGATCTGTGAAGTTAATCCTACACTTGATAAAGAAAATTTAATGGCCGAAAACACCTTTGAAATTTTACAAAAGGTGGTGAGTCAATTAACATATTAAAAATAAATCCGCCCGAACAGCTATGTTCTGGCGGATTTAACAAGATAATTAAGTTGTAAAGCGATGTCATGCTGAACTTGTTTCAGCATCAACGAGATTCCGAAACAAGTTCGGAATGACGTTTTTTTCATGAATTGTTAGCGGTTTGGAATAAGACTCCAAAATTCACCTCAGCGATATAAAACCAAAAGAAATTACTTTTTCAATTTCACATAAAACAAGGGCCGGTCGTCCCCATAATATTGTCCAAATTCATCCAGCCTTTTTACAAGCAGGTCAATTCGTATAACTTGCTTTACCAATGTAAATTTACGCTTGTCAAAGATCCACTTTTCGCTCATTCTCACCTTAGATATATCTTTTTCTGTTACTTTTTTAGGCGTTTTTGTTTTGCCTTTGCCTTTACCACTTTTTTGACTTAGAAAGGCTTGTACCTGGCTTACTGTTAGAGGCGAATCTGTAATAAGGTCATACGCTTGTAGCTTACCGGCAATAACAGCATCCACAATGGTATTAAAGATTTGTTCCTGATCCACATTTTTATTAAGAGATCTCCAATAGGCGTCATCAAAATCCCCTGGTTTTATCAAATTTGTGGTGGATTGAATTTGTTCGGCCCAAACTTCACCACTTGTAGTATCAATAATGATAGCTGGGGTTTTAGTGAACGTATAGCCTAATAAAAATTCGGTAGATGAACCTGTATAAGATTTAATTTTGCTCATACCAAGATCAAAAGCATAACCTAAACTTAAATTTTTATACCGTACACCGGCACTAATGGCAAGGGCATAACTGCTATGATAGGTAAAACCTACCCATCCCATTTTTTTCATATCAACAACAGCATTTATATCAAATTGAAATGGAGCGCCCTTCACATAACGAAACATGATCATCGGATATGCCGTGATCTCTTTTTCTTTGTCTACATCCAATAAATATTTTACTGAACCCTGGTAATGCCGGGATAAATTATAATAACTATCTGCACCGTCAAGTGTACCGTATTTTATTTTGTTACCTAATACCTGAGGAACAGCAAAACCGGCCTCAAGATTTTTCCAGGTATATGCAACACCAAAATCTGCACTGAAAATAGTTCTGTTCTGTTGTTGTTGAAATAGGATCGGATCATTTACATCATGTACTTCAGCTTTTGCAAAATTAATTTTGTTATCAAGCATGCCTAAAGCTAAGCCGAAGTATAAATTGTTATCATCACTGATTTTTATTTTATAAGAATACGTTACAAATGCCCCCATCCTGCTCAGGATATCAGTTGAATAGGAATACAGTTTTAGTCCCAAGCCAACATTTTTTTCTTCAATAGGTGCATCAATTGTTAAATAACTGGTTTGTGGAGCACCAGGCACACTGATCCATTGAGAACGATGCGTTATAAAAGTTCTTATCTTTTCCTTGTTACCAGTAAATGCAGGGTTTACAACAAATTGATTTGTATAATACTGGCTGCTAAAGGATAATTGCTGTGCGAACACACCTCCACCGGCCTCTCTCTGCAGGAAAGTGGAACAAAAAAGAATGGCTGAAATGATTAATGATTTCTTCATTTGAAGAGTTACTGCTTTCATTCTTCGTATATCTCCTGCTTTAAGCAATAAATGCGTAGATGTTTTTTTTAATTTAAAATCCCTGACACAATTATTTTAAAATTTTAAAAACTCAATGGTTGTTTAAAATTTATTTAAATTGTGCTAAGGAAGCTACTATAATTCTTGATCTCAATCTAAATTTAACCCTTCAGTCAATCCTCCTACTTTGGGAAGGATCTTATTTTTTTAATGATCTCTGCCAAAATGTATCATAAATTTAAAGGACCTCTAAGGTAGGAAATAAAATTTGTATTTACCCTTCACTTATCTATGTATTCACTTTCTTTTTTTTACTGGCCCTTCCCTGAAATAAAAACAAAATTTGTGCTTAGATATCATTTAAAATAGTGATCGCACCTTTATATAATTTTTCTGAACTTTCAAACTTAATGAAATAGTAATAAGTACCATCCGGTAAAGGTTTACCACTGTTAATATTCGATCCATTCCAGGTATTATCATAAGCTGTTGATTGATACACCTCTTTACCTTCAACATTCACCACTATCAATTCGGTATTCGGATACTTTTCAATGTTTTTAATGATCCAGATATCATTGAAGCCATCACCATTTGGTGTGATCAAATTTGGAATTTTTAGCTTATAATCATCTGTAACAGTAACAGTTAACGAATCTACACTCACACAATTATTAACATCCGTTATGGTAACATAATAAGTAGTTGTTGCAACGGGAGTGGCAAGAGGATTTGCAATATTTGGGTTATTAAGTCCTTCACCAGGCGACCAGGAATAGCTAATTCCACCTCCACCACTTAGTGTGATAGAACTTCCTAAACTAATAGAAGTATCGTTAAGTGAATTTGTAACTATAATAGGGTAAGCAGCAGCAAAAACTGAATCAGAGTTTGCACATCCTGTCAGTGGATCTGTTACCGTTAAGGTATATTTTCCAGAACTATCCACCGTAATATTCTGGGCGGTTGCTCCTCCCGGACTCCAGGAGTATGATGCTCCTGATACAGGCACAGCAGATAGGGTAACCGAATTTCCAAAACATAAAGATAATGGTCCGCTCGCAGTGATGTCTGCATTTGGCATCTGATTAACAGGTATTGCACTACTTACTGTGTTCATACATCCTTTATCAGAAGTAGCGCTAAACGATACCAGGTATGAGGCATAGTTAACATAAGTGTGTGGAACAGAAGTGTTTAAAATTGTGGAGGAGAATGATGTAAAGTCACCAAAATCCCATGAATAATTTTGAATTGTACCACTACTAATAGATGATACCGCATTGAAAATTGTGGTTTCTCCATTACATACTGCCGCTGCTGTAAAACTTACCGCAGGTTTAGGATTAACTTTAATAAAAGCAAGAGTAGAAGTATCGGTAGGGCATACTCCACTTTTCACCCATGCTTTGAACCATGTTGTTGTAGCAAGGTCATTATACGTTTGCGAGGAAGTGTAGTTGTTTGGAACAATAGGAGCCCATGTTACACCATCTGTTGACGATAACCAATTTGTTACATTTCCTATATATCCACTAAGTGTAAGAACTCCTTGTGAGTTGGAACTTTCACACACCTCTGAATTACCTGAAATAACACCTCCTACTGATAATGGACTAACTGCAATAGTATCATTCCCTGAATTTACAGCCGCACAGGCTCCCCTTTGAACCACTGCATGGTAAATGGTGGTTACAGTTAGATTGTTATAAATCTGGGAAGAAGTTTGGTTGCTAATATCTCCCCACGAAATTCCACCATCCGATGAAGATTGCCATCCGATTATATTTCCATTGTTACCGTTGGCCAATAGCATACCGGAATTTGAACCATAACAAACTGTAGCGTTACTGGATACTAT
>JAZKBX010000086.1:0-7818 GCA_040388455.1 Bacteroidota bacterium | reverse complement strand
CAATTGAAGTAATAATAATGCGGGTAACAAATTTTTCTTTAACGGAATCATCTTGTTTGGCAATTTCGATTGTGAAGCCAGGATTATTTGTATGGTATTTTTCAAAATAGTTTTGATAATCTAAATTAGAATACCTTATTGCCAGGATGTGCTCTCCTGCCGTAGCATTACTGAAAGTAAGAGGGATTTCGTTTGGATTGTATTTTTTTTCTGTATTTGGATTAGCAGAAACCGTACCCAGCGAATGAATAAGTTTACCATCCAGAAAAATTTGTGATGCACCATCCTGGTTCACCAATAGGGCCAATGGTGTATCCTTTAAAGAAGAATCTATGTAAATATGGATTCTGAACCAGGCAATGCCTTTGAAATCAGTTGAATCGTTTTCATCAAATTTTAAACTCGTATTTATTGTACCCCAGGTGCTATCGTTAAAATAAGAAGATGCCCAGGTAGAATCATCTCCATTGTGGAATTTCCAGAATTTATCAAGAGCAATTGTCTCGATAGAATCTATTTTGGGTATCCTTAAAACATTTTTATTTTGGGCTGATAATAAAGCAGCGAAGTAGAAGAAACAAAATAAGAGAAGGATTTTTTTCATTGTTCTTCAAATATAATACATTATAATTTTATGAAGGAATAAATGGTGAAATTCATTCTGGAAATCATAGCCACAGATTTCACTGATTAGTTTTTATAGGGAAGGTCATTCCGATTCTGTTTTTACAGGAGAGGGATCTTGTCAATTATTGGCAGGATTATTAAAAAAAAGCAGGATCCCTCCTTAGAAACTAGAGATAAAAGAAGGATACTCTTTCGCGAGATTAGAGCATACGTAGCACATTCAGTGTCAAATTAAAATAAAAGGGTATTTATCCAACATTATAATTTTTTTCTCGTATAAATGAGTAATCTTTTGAAAAGCTACCAACTTAATCCCGAAAGACATGGAAACCACTACTATTAATTCCCGGACACTTTGTTGCAAATGGTTAATAGGATTAGCTCTTGCGGTTTTCTTTTTATTTAATCTTCAAAGGGTGGAAGCGCAAGATATGGGTGTAACAACTTTGGTTACTCCTTACTCTACCGTTTGTGCGGGCACCAATCAAACTGTAAATGTTACAATAAAAAATTACGATACACAAACTATAGATTATACAGTAAATTCTGTTACTATAACTGTTAACATCACAGGTGCAAGCACTCAAACCTTCAGTACAACAATAAGCAGCGGGACATTAACTGCTGGCGCAACGCAAAACGTTACAATAGCAACCACCGCTAATTTAAGTGTAAGTGGCACTCATGTTTTTAATGCAAATACAACTTTTACTGGAGATATTAACTCTTCTAACGATGCAATGCCTATATCAAATGTTTTCGTAAACCCTATTCCGCTGGCAACCGCAACCCCTTCCTCTCAAACTATTTGTTCTGGAACCTCCCCCTCAATAGTGCTATCAAGTAATATTGTAGGGACTACGTTTTCGTGGACAGTTGTTCAAAACGGGGTCTCTGGCGGCAGCAATTTTTCCTTAATAACATCACAAATTTTAACTACAACGGGACCTAATATTGGCACAGCAGTTTATACAATTACTCCTTCTGCCAATGGCTGTATAGGCATTCCGATAACTGTTACTATAACTGTTAAACCCAACCCCGTTCCTATCGTTACTTCTGCATCACAAAGTATTTGTTCCGGCACTACAACTGGAATTTCTTTAACAAGCAATGTCGGTGGAACTACTTTTTCATATACAGCTAACCAAACAGATGTAACGGGCGCTACTGGTGGCACCGGAGCAACTATTGTTCAAATATTAGCAGTTACAAATACCGTTGCTGGTGCTGTGGTTTATACAATTACCCCTTTAGCCAATGGATGTGTTGGGAATACTATTAACAATACAGTTACCGTAAATCCGATGGATGATGCCTCTTTTTCATATCCATCGGCAACCTATTGTCAAACAGGAATTGACCCAGCATCCATAATTACAGGTTTGCAAGGAGGGACTTTTTCATCAATTCCTGTTGGTTTAGCAATTAATGCTTCTACAGGTTTGATTAGTTTGGCAACAAGTGTATTGGGTTCATATACCATTACCTACACAACAAATGGTAATTGTCCGAATACAAGTTCTGTAATTATTACAATTACTAATGCACCTGACGCGAATTTTAGTTATTCCGGTTCTCATTTTTGTCAAAATGCAAATAACCCTTTTCCAACTTTTGGATCAGGATCAAGTGCAGGAATATTTTCAGCCACCCCTTCAGGCTTAGTATTTGTAAATATAAATTCGGGTGAAATTGATTTACTAACAAGTACAACTGGCACCTATACAGTTACAAATACTATTCCTGCCAATGGTGGATGTGCAATAGCAAGTGCTGTAACTTCCGTTACTATAAACTCAACCGATGTTTCTTTTGCTTATTCATTAGCAACTTATTGCCAAGCAGGAACTAATCCAATAGCCACAATTACAGGTGTTGCAGGAGGTCTGTTTTCAGCAATTCCTATAGGCTTATCAATTGATGCATCAACCGGAGCGATTAATTTAGCAACAAGTTCATTGGGTACTTATACTGTTTTATATTCAATAAATGGTCTTTGTCAAAATTCAGGCTCAGTAAATATTACAATCACTAATGTACCACCTGACGCGAATTTCAGTTATTCCGATTCTTTATTCTGTAAAAATGTAAGCAATCCTTCTCCGATATATGGAACGGGGGCAGCTGCGGGTGTATTTTCTGCTTCTCCTGCTGGTTTAGTTTTTGCAAATACTAATACAGGCGTGATCAATTTATATGCAAGCGCAATCGGAAGCTATACAGTTACTAATACCATTCCTGCAAGTGGCAACTGTATCGCTACAAGCGCAACAACTACAGTTCATATAATTAATAGTTGTGGGATATCTGGTTATATCTTTAAAGACAATAACGGCAATTGTATTATGGATCCAGGAGATCAAAGAGTGGAAAATATTCCTGTTAATCTGTATGACAATAATAATAACTTCATGGGCCAAAGACATTCATTATCAAATGGGTCTTATCAATTTTCAGCACCTTTAGGAACATACGCTTTAAAAATAGACACAACAACTCTACCTTTTACAACCCAATGTATTTATCCGGGGATAGATTCCATCGTTACATTAACCAGTGGAAATTCAGGTGCAACCAATATTAATTTTGAGATTGCCTGCAAACCAGGATTTGATGTGGGGGGTGAGGGAGTGTTTGCTGGTGGATCAATTTTTCCGGGTGTGCAACATCAGTTGGGTGTTTGTGCTGGTAATATGAGCCACTGGTATAATCTTAATTGTACGGCAGCAATTAGTGGTCAGGTACAAGTTACGGTAACAGGTCCAGTAACATATAATGGATCAACATTTTGGGCTCTTACGCCATCTGTATCTGGTAACGTATTTACTTATACAATAGCGGATTTTGACTCAATAAATAATCATCAAGATTTCAGATTAAAGTTTACTACTAATACTTCTGCGCAAGCAGGAGACCAAATATGTGTTAATGTTCTTGTTACTCCAACTACTGGAGATAATGATTTAAGCAACAATACCTATCAATTTTGTTATATAATAGGGAACTCATACGACCCCAATATGAAAGAAGTATATCCTGTAAATGTAGTACCGGGTTTTCAGGATTGGTTTACTTATACAATTCACTTTCAAAACACAGGCAATGCATCGGCTATGAATATTCGTTTAGCAGATACCTTGGATGCTAATTTAGATTTAGGAACTTTCGAGCTTATTGATTACAGTGATACTACTGAGGTTTTATTGGACAACAATTTTCTTACTTTCAATTTTGCTAATATTATGTTGCCCGATAGCACCAGTGATCCTGAAGGTTCTAAAGGCTTTGTACAATACCGAGTAAAGTCGAAAGCAAATTTGCCTGCCGGGACTCAAGTAAAAAATACTGCCTTTATTTATTTTGATTATAATGCTCCTATTGTTACCAACACTACAATAAATGAATTTGTAGAGCCTGCTTCAATAAGTGAAATTAAATCATCAGAAACCTTAAGTGTTTATCCCAATCCGGGTAATGGTAAGTTTAAAATACAAATGGATAATGGACAATTATCAATGGACAATTATCAATTATCAATTTATAATGTTCTTGGAGAGAAAATTTTCCAATCTGAAATCAAAAATCTCAAAACGGAAATTGATATCAGCCATCAACCAAATGGCATTTATATTATCAGAGTAAATGATGGTATTCAATCGCTAAATCAGCGTTTAATAAAGCAGTAGAGGGAGAAGCGAAAAAAATGTTGAAATAAGCTAATGGGAGTTTTGTAAAATATTTATTAATGTATTCGTGTCTTCTTTATAATGGTAAATGCTGCGTTAGGGATTGCAACGGAAATCCTTCCCTAACGCCAATTGGCGGTAGGGAAGATTGAAGTGTAAAGCCCGCCACTTTCTTTTTTCAAGAAAGTGGAACGCCCAAAGAATTAAAATTTAACAATCGGAATTAAATTCGAAAACTTAAATAAAATTATGCTAATATAATTACAGAATAAATGTTTACAAATGAAAAATATATTCCTGCAGCATATAACACAAAGCCCCGGCAAAGTAACCAATGGCAGCTAACCATGATATTTTTTTAAGATACCACATAAAATCAATTCTTTCCATGCCCATTGCTGCGACCCCTGCTGCAGAACCAATGATTAAAATGCTTCCACCTGTACCGGCACAATACGCTAAAAACTCCCAAATATATGAATCAGTAGGATAGGATGTTAGATCATACATCCCCATTGATGCAGCTACAAGTGGCA
The DNA here is from genome assembly GCA_040388455.1 of Bacteroidota bacterium. GTDB lineage: Bacteria > Bacteroidota > Bacteroidia > 2-12-FULL-35-15 > 2-12-FULL-35-15 > 2-12-FULL-35-15. The sequence goes on along the minus strand of JAZKBX010000086.1, from coordinate 2,966 downwards.
CATTATCAACAATTGCTGATAATAATCCGATGGCAGGAACTATAATATTGAGGTTACCTATTTTTTCATTCATTACTTGCGCAAGTGTTGCAAGTTGGCCCGTTGATTGCAATGCAGCAATTGCAATCAGAATACCCAGAAAAAATAAAATACTCGGCACATCAATTTTCTGCAGTGCATGAACCACTGACAGTGCATCTTTTTCTTCTTCATCTTTTTTACTATGTATCACTTCAGTTACTATCCATAAAATACCGAGGGCGAATAAAACTCCCATAAATGGGGGCAAATGAGTAATGGTTTTAAATATAGGAACAAAGACCAAACCGCCTATCCCGGTAAAAAATATGATATTCCTTTCATTTAATGTTAGGGTTATGTCAGATTTTGTGGATGTTAGAACAGATTTAGTGATGTTTCCTTTTAATTTAAATGAAGCAATGATGAGCGGAACAATTAAACATACCAAACTAGGTGCAATAAGTTTTACTATAATATTTGATGCTGAAACTTGTCCTCCAATCCAAAGCATGGTAGTGGTAACATCTCCAATAGGGCTCCAGGCCCCGCCTGCATTTGCAGCTATTACTACCATCCCAATAAAGAATAAGCGATCTTCCCGGTTGTCAATTAATTTTCGTAACAATGAAACCATCACAATTGCTGTTGTTAAATTATCAAGTAATGATGATAGAACAAAGGTGATGAAGCAGATGATCCAAAGTAATTTACGTTTATTAAGAGTGGTAATGCTTGTGGTTATTATATCAAACCCATCATGTGCATCAATCAATTCAACTATGGTCATTGCGCCCATCAGGAAAAAAAGAATTCCTGATAATTCACCCAAATGTTCCGTTAATTGGTCAGAAATGATGTGTTTATCATTACCCATCATAATATAAACTGTCCAGCACAGCACTCCGGTTAATAAAGCACTTGCAGTCTTGTTGATTTTAATTGGATGTTCGAACGCAATGGCAGAATATCCTAAAATAAATATTGTAATTATCAGTATTAGCATATCCGGTTCTTTAAATGTGTGGTAAAAATACATAAAACAAAATTTATATTTTTAGAGATTATAATCAAAACTTCTATATATTTGAAAGCACTAATTAGATAATCAAAATATGAGCAATAATAAAGAAGCTTGGGGTTCCCGTGTTGGACTCATTTTAGCAATGGCTGGTAATGCGGTTGGTTTAGGAAATTTTTTACGTTTTCCAGTTCAGGCAATTCAAAATGGAGGTGGTGCATTCATCATCCCTTATTTAGTTTGTTTTTTATTAATGGGCATTCCATTGTTATATGTTGAATGGAGCATGGGGCGTTTTGGTGGTAAGAGTGGCCATCACAGCACTCCGTTTATTCTTGATTCGATGGATAAACGTAAGTTTTGGAAATACATTGGTGTGTTCGGGATTTTTACAAATCTTGCTGTTGCAGCCTATTATTGTTATCTGGAATCGTGGACGTTATCATACGTTTGGCATTCGGTGACAGGCAGTTTTTCTGGGCAATCTCAAGAGCAGGTATCCGCATTTTTTGGAAGTTATATTTCGTTGGAAACTTTGGAGCCAATTATTTTTTGGGTAATATGTTTATTGTTAAATACCTGGATTTTATCTCGTGGATTAAGTGGAGGAGTCGAGAAGGTTGCTAAGGTTGGTATGCCTTTATTAATTCTATTTGGAGCAGTATTAGCTTTTATTGCAGTAACATTAAAAGCCGGTGAACATGGTGCAAAATTTGACGGTACGATGGGATTAAATTTTTTATGGACTCCTGATTTTTCAACCATTTGGTCACCTAAAGTCTGGTTGGCGGCCGCAGGCCAAATTTTCTTTACCCTTTCAATAGGTATGGGATCTATTCAATGTTATGCTTCTTATGTTCGTTCAAAAGATGATATCGCATTAAATGCAATGACTGCAGGATGGATGAATGGTTTTGTAGAAATTGTACTGGGCTCAGCTATAATTATTCCAATTTCGGTTGGTTATTTGGGAATTGATGCTGTTGTTGAAATGACAAAAAATGGTGGTTTAGGTTTAGGATTTAAAACATTACCTTATTTATTCGATCAGTTTGGTGGGGCATTAGGAGTAATGTGTGGAGTTTTTTGGTTTGGGTTATTGTTTTTTGCCGGTATAACATCCTCCTTGGCTATGGGTACCCCATGCATGGGTTTTCTTCAGGATGAGTTTGGTTGGAAAAGAAATAATGCTGCTTGGGCTTTTGGTATTGCTGTGTTTCTCTTAGGTTTACCTACTGTGTTGTTTTTTAACTATGGTGTGTTTGATGAATATGATTATTGGGCAGGAACCGTTTCTTTGGTTGTGTTTGCATTGATTGAAATAATACTGTTTGCGTGGATTTTTGGAATGGAAAAAGGTTGGAAAGAGATTACCACCGGTGCTGATATTAATGTTCCCATTATTTTTAAATTTATTATCAAGTTTGTGACGCCCTTAATGTTAGGCTGGGTATTTATTTCAAGTTTACCCGGTATTTGGAGCCAAATAAAAAATGATGTAATTCATAAACAAATATTAGAAGCAACTGACCCTATTGTTATTGAACAACTGAATACACAATTATTGTATGTAAATATTTCTCGTGTTGGTCTATTGCTGGTATGGTTGGGAATAGCTTATTTAGTTTACATTGCATATAATAAACGAATTAAAGAAGGGAGATTTAAATCATGAATTCATCCGCATTAGCAATGATGCTGGTAACTGAAATAGTAGTTACCGGCTTTACAATTTATTATTTTGTAAAGGTTCTAAAAACTCCTCCAAAAGAAGAACCTGATTCGTATACAGAAAATGATGATAAAAAATAATATTTTTTTTGTTACAAATTCAGTTTTGTAAATTCATAATAATTCGTGATTCGTAACCTACGTTATTCGTAAGCATGAAACAATTCATTCGTGATTATTTAACATTCAATAAACG
>JAZKBX010000085.1:0-12586 GCA_040388455.1 Bacteroidota bacterium | reverse complement strand
ACCAACAGGTTCACATTATCTCTGCGCCAATCGTTTTTATTGGTAAAACCTCTCGGATAGTTGCTATAAGCAGCAGCATCGTCAAAGACGGTACCGTTTGCCGGATAGGGATAAAAATAATCATCGAAATGGATGCCATCCACACTGTAACGGGTTACAATATCAGAAACAACCATGGTCACATAATCACGCACCTGAGGCAATCCCGGATTTAGTAATTGTAATGAATTATAGGTAACACACCAGGATGGGTGCAAAACAGACACGTGGTTGCTTGCAATACTGCTGCTGCTGATACTCACTACAGCCCGGTATGGATTCAACCAGGCGTGAAATTCTATGCCTCGTTTATGGGTTTCCTCGATCATAAAAACCAAAGGATCGAATCCTCCTGCAGGTGCTATTCCCTGCGTACCTGAAAGCCATTGCGACCAGGGTTCATAAGGACTATTGTAAAAAGCATCACAAGAAGGGCGCACCTGAACAAAAACTGCATTTATACCTGCTTTTTGAAGTTTATTTATGAGTGTGATAAATCCGCTTTTAAGAGTAGTTACTGATTGTCCGGTACTAGTAGGGTAATCGATGTTGGAAACGGTTGCTATCCAGGCACAACGCAATTCTCTTTTTGGATAAAGTATTTGTCTGCCTGCATCCTGAAATGCGGGTTCCTGGCTTATTGTATCCATCTTTTCTATTGAAAATGGAGCGGTCTGGTCAAAAGGCATGTTAAAATCGTACTGCTGCTGCTGTGCTATACCGTTTAAACCGATACCAATTGCGATAAGGAATAGTACTGTTTTGATTTTAATAAAGTATTTTTTTTTCATTTTCATTGGATACTATTAACAATAATGTGGGCTGTCACCCAGAGCCTGTCGAAGGGTGTGCGAAGGCTTACCCACATACTTCCCTGCGTCAGGCTCTGGGCAGGCTCGGCTCAGTATGACCAACACACAAAAAATCATTTAAAAACCTGATTCGGCAAATCTACTATTTTACAATTACTTTCTGTTTAGCCACGAATTACACTAATTTAATTCGTGAAATTCGTGGCAAATATTATTTCACAAATCTACTATTTTACAACTACTTTCTTTGTAAAACTTCTCCCTTTTGTAACACCCGACAATGTGTAAACTCCCGGACTAAGTGCATTGGCAAAGGATAAAGAGAACTGTCCATTTTCAAGAGATACTTCTTTTGCGAATACTTCCTTGCCTATCATATCATGTAATTTAAAACTCATCCTTTTCGTTTCCGGATCACCGGATCTTATCGTTAAAATGCTTCCATCAAAAGGATTTGGGAAAACATCAAATTGTGCTATATCAGTGTCTTTTATAGTATTAACACCTGTGGTTATTGGTGGTTCTGTTATACAGATATCAAAAGTGGAAGTGGTTGGAGCAAGAGAACCATAATCGTAAACCCGCACATAATAAGTAGTTCCAACACTTAATCCTGTTGCAATAATTGATTCAGCAATGCCAAGTCCGCCATTTTCGGCACATTCGATCTCTCCTGAACCACAGGATGTGTATATACTCAATACCGGATCCATATCAGTGGAAGGAGTTATTGTTACGGTATGGGAAGCAGCGGTTGCTGTAAATTTATACCATACATCAATTAAAGCAGGAGTAGCAAAACCATCGCAACTTGCTTTAGCCATGCCACTTGCTGTTGCATTTGCAAGATCACCAGATACATTAACACAGGTAAAATTGGGCGTAAGGCTTATCGCATTGGAACACGTATCGTTAACAGGCCCCGGGATGGAAGTGGTGGAACAATTACCTAAAATGGTATTAAAAGATTGAAAATAGGCATTTGCAAAGGTATCTCTCCAGGTATTACTATTTAATTTTGCTGCATCTCCGGTGTGGTCACAAAAACCAATTTCGTTAAGGCATCCGGTGGCATTGGTCCCGCTTAATACTGCAAGATGAAAAATATAAGAATCATCTTCAACACATCTGCGGTCGGCCCACGATCCTAAATTAGACATGTCAGCTTGTATTTGCTGCGCAAAACTGATATCAGGTGCCGTATTCCCATCATTATTAACACACCAAAACGTTTCGGTACCTGTCCCTCCTCCACCATTACAGTGGATACTCAAATAATAATCGGCATTCCAGCTATTTGACATGGAGCAGCGCTGCGACAAGGTGATCCAGCCATTAGGGATGGACCTGGTCATGTGAGAGGTCCAGTTAGAACATCCATTTGTTATTAAGGTATTTAACCGCAATCCAACTTCCAGAGAGGTCACAATTTCGGTGGCTGTTCTGCCATCGGGATTTCCACCACCGGAATCATATCCATGGCCCGGGTCAATAACAATTACCTGGGCGTAAAACAGAGAGGTTATGGAAAGAAGAAGCGTCAGAAATGTAATTTTTTTCATAATTAGTTGATTTTTAATTGTGAAATCATAATTGAACCATCCTTGGAATTTATATAATAAATACTTTTACCATCATGAGAAAAAGAAGGGTTCATTTCTATCACACCCTCTGTATTTGTTAACTGATGGGTGGTTTTATTGATAACATCATATAAATACAATTCAGAATTGGAGATCTCATGTCCATCTTTACTAACATCAACAAAGCCCGCTAAAAATTTTGAATCCATCGACCATGAAGTTACCAGCCCATTCCCTATTTTCTGTGGTTTCTCTTTTTGATCAATAGTATAAACCCATATCTCATTCCCGATATGAATGGCCACTTTTTGTTTATCAGGCGATAAAACGGGTTGGTAACAAATCTTGTTACCTTCCAACACTACGATCTCTTTGCTTTTTCTGCCTGTTTTTATTAATTGTAATTTTTCGTTCACATAAATTACAGGATCAGTATCCAATTGAGAGTCAAGGCTTTGTATAGCTCTAACATCCAGATCAGGGCGTTTTACAATTTTATTACTGCTCAACACATATTCAACTGCTTCGTTCTTGAAATCTTTGGATTTGCTTTTCATTAATATGCTTTTACTTTTGGATGTCCATGTTGGAAAATAACCACTACCGGGAGAGGAAAAAATCGATCTTTGAAGGCCTTTTGCAGTTGTTTTTTTTATGAAAAGCTGGCTCATGCTTTCATCAGAAAAACAAATGTATTTCTTGTCTGGAGATTCAAACACATAGGACATGGAACCCTTGATATTTGGTACTGTTTTAGAACCCGACAAAACATATTTTTTTTCAACCTTGTTCTGCGAAAAACAAAAATGACAGGATAATAATAGTGCAACGTAAATGATCGTTTTCATAGATTTTGATTGTTAAATTGAGTGGTTAAATTTTAAATAAATGAATAACAATATCTTATTAAAGCTTGCAGCCATTCAGATTTCCTTAATATGTCTGAGCTCCCAAACTTACAATATTGTTTAATTCAAAACAAATTTAATGCTTTACCCAAAGATAATTAAGAATACAAATGCTGAACAAACCTGTTTTTGTTTAAGTGTAGGAGTCTGGTGAGGACAGGGGTGCGTTACACTATCATCCTGAAGAGCTTTTGCGATGAAGGATCTTGTTCTTCTAAATAGAATCTTCTTTTCAATTGAGAAGATTCTTCATCCTTCCAGGAAAAATTGAAGGATTCTGAATGACACCGTTATTTGTTGGTTCCGATTAATTTAGCTGCCATCCTGAAGAGCTTTTGCGATGAAGGATCTTGTTCTTCCAAACGAAATCTTCTTTTCAATTAAGAAGATTCTTCATCTTTCCACAGAAAAATGGAAGGATTCCGAATGACACGATAATTTAATAATTACGCGTAATTACGCTGTCATCCTGAAGAGCTTTTGCGATGAAGGATCTTGTTCTGCTAAAGGGAATCTTCTTTTCAAGTGAGAAGATTCTTCATCCTTCCAAAAGAATGGAAGGATTCTGAATGACACCGTTATTTATTTATGGAAGACTCTTAAACAATATAAATTTAAAAGGCTCAATAAGCCCCCGAGGAAAGTCTTATTGAGCCTGTATTGAACCCGTAGTATTTAGAATTCCTATTTTTTCTTTTTACCTTCTTTTTCTTGTCCTACAAAATCATAACGTTTCTTTTCAACGCCACCTTTCAGCATAATAAAGGTTCCTTCAATTTCGTAATCCGTTATTGTTGCGTCCCATTTGTAGGATGTTTTTTCTTCCGTAAATTCTGAAGTGAAACTTAATTTATGCACATCAGATTCATCTTCCGTATAAGTTGTATCCAATGTAACTTTATAAGGCATGGAAGGAGCAGTAAGTTTTTCTTCCATCAGATCACATTGAATTTGCCCGCCTTTAATTATTATCAAACTTGGAAGCGGTTTGGCCGCTCCTGTTTTTTTTACTTCAGTAAACTTAACATCATATTTTTTACCTTCTAAAAACTTATTTTTTTCAGGTTTCGCTTTTTGTGCAAAACTGCTTGAAACCAATAGTAAACAAACTCCTAAAACTCCTGATCTTAATGCGATGGTGTTAATCATTTTTTTTAATTTTAAATTAATTAAGTAGTTGTAAAATTAGTACTGAACCCGATCGATGCAATTAATGTGCCTCAAATCAAAATACTTAGATTTTGTAAAACTATACTTTTATCTTTGTTAAAAAAAAATTTAAACGAAAATAAATGATTGTTTTTAATGCGCTGCTCTATTATTTAGTTATAATTCCTGTCTCCCTGCTTCCTTTCCCATTATTATATGCCCTTTCGGATGGTTTATATATCCTTTTTTATTATATGTTGGGGTATCGGAAAAAAGTGGTTTTACAAAATATCCGAAACTCATTTCCTGATAAAACGGAAAAAGAACATATTGAAATTTGCAAAAAATTTTACAGGCATTTCTGCGATCTTGTTGTAGAAAGCCTTAAAACCTTTACCATTTCGGAAAAAGAAGTGTTAAAGCGGGTTATTTGCACCAATCCCGAAGTGATAGATAAATATTTTGACCAGAAGAGAAGCGTTATCATTGCCGGAGGGCATTATAATAATTGGGAACTATTTGCAGTTGCAGTGGATGCTCTTATTAAACACAAAACGGTGGGTATTTACAAACCACTCAGCAATAAGTATTTTGATGGTAAAATGAGGGGAACACGCAGCAAATACGGACTTGAAATGATCTCTACCAAAGAGGTAAAACCTTTTTTTGATAAACATATCAACGTGCTCACTGCCACCATATTTGGTACCGACCAATCACCCTCTAATCCCAATAATGCGTATTGGATGAAATTTTTAAATCAGGATACAGGGGTGCTTTTTGGTGCTGAAAAATTTGCCAAGGAATACAATTATCCTGTTGTTTATGGCCGCTTAAACAAATTAAAAAGAGGGCATTACAGCCTTGATTTTACGGATGTTACTGAAACTCCAACCGAAACAGCTTATGGCGAAATAACCGAAAAGATCACTCTATTATTGGAAAAAGATATTGAGGCAATTCCTCAATATTGGTTGTGGACCCACCGCAGATGGAAACATAAAAGGCCGGAAGGGAAATAGTTCATAGAAATGTGTGGAATGTATGGTTCAGGTATAAAATTTGAGTAAAAATATCTGACAGACAAACCATATATTATATGAAAAAGTTAATAGTGATCTTAATAGCAATTTCGGTTATTGCAGCGTGCAAAGCTTCGAAAAAAACAACATCAGATAGTACGGCTCAAAAGGCGTTGAATTGTCCGGACAAAGAGTTAACATTCAACAATGATATTAAACAGATCTTTGAAAAAAATTGTACCAAATGCCATAATAAAAATGAAAGAGCAGGGTACAATTTCCATAAATTAGAGTTTGTAAAAAAAGCAGCGCAATCAGGTAAATTGCTAGGAGCGATTAAACATATGAAAGGATATCAGCCCATGCCGCGATATACCCCATTTCTTAAGCGTGCTGCCCAACTTGATCAGGAATATATTAATAAAATTGAGTGTTGGATCAATAGCGGAATGAAAGAGTAAAAAATAAAAAATTGTCGAACCAGTATTTATGAATATTTTCTCTCTTTACTATATGCCTGCGTTAGGGATTGTAGCGTAAATCCTTTTCTTTTTAGAAAAGATTGAAGCGGAAAGCCCGCCACTTTCTTTTTTCAAGAAAGTGGAACGCCCCAAAAATTATTAAATAATGAAAAAAACAATCTTATCAGGATGCTTATTAATACTGATCTTTACAACCTGCAAAACTACAAGGCAAACCGAAAAGGCTGTTGTTGCCCAGCCTGCTCTCGATTGCAGCAGTATGGATGTTACCTACAGCTTCGATATAAAACCTGTTTTTGAAACCTTCTGTTTCGAATGTCATGGAGACAAAGAAGCAGAAGGAGGCTATAATTTCATGAAAATTTCTGAGATAAAAAGAGCCGCAAAATCGGGTGCATTGCTTGGTTCTATCAAATGGAAAAGAGGATTTTCGCGTATGCCTGAAAATGACCCACAACTGGATGCAAAAACGATCGATAAAATAGAATGTTGGATCAAAAACGGGATGAAAGAATAATGGAACATATAATCCCACTTGCCGAAAGGATGCGTCCAACCAGTTTGGATAACTATATTGGTCAAAAACACCTTGTGGGTGAAGGTGCAATTTTACGCAATGCAATTGAATCGAACCTTCTTCCGTCCATTATTTTATGGGGTCCTCCGGGTGTTGGAAAAACCACGCTTGCCAATATTATTGCTCACCAGTTAAAACGCCCGTTCTATGGATTGAGTGCGATCAACGCAGGCGTAAAGGATATCAGGGAAATAATTGACAAGGCAAAAAGTAACAGTTTATTTGCACAAAAAAATCCGATTTTATTTATTGATGAGATCCATCGTTTTAGTAAATCGCAGCAGGATTCGCTACTTGGTGCCGTTGAAAAAGGGGTTATCACTTTAATTGGAGCCACCACCGAAAACCCTTCATTTGAAGTAATTTCAGCGCTTTTGTCCCGCTGCCAGGTATATATTTTAAAACCACTGGATAAAGAGGATCTGCTTGCAATGCTTGATCTGGCAATGAAAACGGACAGTATTTTAAAAACAAAAAACATTCGAATCCTTGAAGGTGAAGCTTTATTAAGGCTTTCGGGGGGAGATGGACGAAAATTGTTAAATGTTTTTGAGTTGGTGGTAAATACAATTGGTTCTGATGAAATTGAAATAACCAACGAAAAAGTAACCAATATTATTCAGCAAAACATTGCCTTATACGATAAAGCAGGAGAAAATCATTACGATATCATTTCTGCATTTATTAAATCCATTCGCGGCAGCGATCCCAATGCTGCTGTTTACTGGCTTGCCAGAATGATAGAAGGTGGCCAAGATCCTTTATTTATTGCAAGAAGATTGGTAATACTTGCTTCGGAAGATATTGGCAATGCTAATCCAACAGCTTTGGTGATCGCAACCAATTGTTTTCAGGCTGTAAACGTGATCGGGTTCCCTGAATCACGAATAATTTTATCGCAAGCCGTTACTTATTTAGCTGCATCCGCCAAAAGCAATGCAGCTTATATGGCTATTAACAGTGCCATTGAAGCCGTAAAAAATGGCGGAGATCTACCTGTGCCACTTCATTTGCGGAATGCTCCAACCAAACTGATGAAGGATATTGGTTATGGAAAAGAGTACCAATATTCACATGGTTACACCTCCAACTTTTCGAATCAGGAATATTTGCCCGAGGGCCTTAGCGGAGTAAAATTTTATGATCCGGGAAATAACGCAAGGGAAAAAGAAATAAGAGACCATCTGAAAAAATTGTGGGGAGATAAGTATAAGTACTAAGCCGCTTTTTCAGCTTCTCTCCTACCCTTCTTAAAATAAAAATAATTTATCTAAGATCTTTCATTGGGGCGTTCCCCTTTCTCCCCCCCTTCCCCTCTCCAAATGGAGAGGGGTGTCCAAAGGACGGGGTGAGGTAGAAATGGGCGGGCTTGGAATTTATCCTGAGCGTAGTCGAAGGGCTTCAATCTTTTCTAAACAGAAAAGGATTTACGTGGAATTTATCCTGAGCGTTTGTCGAAGGAATCCCTAACGCAACATTGTAATCGCGAGAAATGGACTTTGTTATTTTTCTACTGAGAGATTCCCTTCAAAGAATTTAATCAGTACTTAGATTAAAAATGCTATCAAAATTTTTTTTTATCATTAAGAAATCAAATATTTTCACTATTTTTAAAACCCTATTGACGCTTTGATAGCTTTAAAAATGAAAAAAATATCCGTTTTAATATCTTTACTATTCATTGTTCTTATTTTTTCATGCAGGAAAGAACTGGAAAAACCTTTTTGGGACACCCAGGTCTTAGCGCCTTTGATAAATGCATCCCTTAACGTAAACAATCTTCTCCCCGACTCTATTTTACAGGCCAATGCAGATAGCTCCATGAAAATTGTTTTTCAAAATGATATCTATAAACTGGCTATGGATACAATTTTTAGTATACCTGATACCACATTAAGCCAAATTTACACTATACCATTCCCTGTTACGTTTAACCAGGGCCAGGTGGTAGTGAACAACAGTCAGTCCGAAACCACCTATAACCTGCAAGGCGTGCAGTTGCGCAGCACCACAGTAAAATCAGGTTTTGTTCATTATCAGATCAAAAGTCTGATCAAAGAAGTAACTAATTTTGTTTACAGCATTCCAAGTGCTAAACTCAATGGAGTGCCTTTTTCCATAAATGTATCAGTTCCTGCCGCGGTAGGAAACACACCCGGGGTTTACGATCAAACCTACGATCTGTCGGGCTATGTTTTTGACCTGACCGGAATTTACAATAATAAAGTTAACACACTTTACACCTCATTTACGGCCTCAGTGAGTCCTTTAGGGCAACCCGTATTGGTTAATAATACAGATAGTTTAATTGTAACCAATACTTTTTACGATATAATACCCTATTACGCGAAAGGTTATTTTGGTCAAAACAACTTTAACGTTGGTCCTTCTTTTACAAATTTCACTTTATTTGATCGCATTGTTGACGGAACGCTTCAATTAGAAGATGTTAATTTTAACTTGAAAATTGAAAATCCCATTGGATTGGATGCCCGGATCTATTTTAACAATTTAAGTTCCGTTAATACAAGAACCGGAAATACCATTAACCTTAGCAATTCAATTATTGGTATACCAATAAATATAAACCGCGCTGCAGAAAGCGGAGGTACTGTTTTTCCAACCTATGCTAATTTTCCATTAACAGTGAATAATTCAAACATTAAACAAATGATTGAAAACCTCCCTGATAAATTTGGTTACTCGATGCAAATAATTGCAAATCCACTGGAGAATGTATCCAGTTCAAATGATTTTATTTATTCAGATAAATTAATGAAAGCCAACCTGGATATAGAGATCCCACTTTCATTGGTTGCAAGTAATTTAACGCTGGTGGATACCCTCGATCTGAATATTTCCAATCCTGATGATCAAAGTGTTAAGAGTGGCACTCTTACGTTGATCGCTGATAATGGCTTTCCTTTTGACGCTTCCCTTCAGATCTATTTATTAAATGAAGTAAATGCAGTGGTTGACTCTGTTTTTGCTAACGCGAATATTATTGATGAGGCACCGATCAATTCAGATCTTAGGGTGATCAGAAAAAAACAAACCAGGATAGCTCTTCCATTGAGTGAAAGCAAAATGAATCTGTTATATCATACAAAAAAATTAAAATTAAAAGTAAAGTTCAATACAAGCGCACAGCCACAATACATCAAAATTTACAGCGAATATAGCATTGATGTAAAATTAGTTGGCGATTTTAATTATACGATTCAGTTAAAATAAATCAATTTGAAAATGTGCCAATTTGAAAATGAACCGGGAATCAGTTTTAAAATTGTCAAATCGTCAAATTATCAAATTATCAATTGTGAAGAAAATATTTAGTATACTTTTTATTACTTTCATTCATCTTATTTCGCAAGGCCAGATTGCCACTATTTATGTTGAAGAGTTTCTTGATTCTTCTAAAACACGTATTGGCATTAGCGCAGATTATGACCTGAATTCCAATGCATTTACCAATGCCTTTATCTCGAAATTTTATAAAGGTGGATATATTGATACTGATCTGAAAAATTCTGTTTTAAAGCGGGCAAAGAACACAAACCGAATAGGTGGCAATTTCAATTATGGAATTAATGGTGTAATTAATTTAGACTCTCTTAATCATAAAAAAAATATAAGTGTTTTTTTCAGCGTCAGGGACAGGATGCATATGGATGCGCAATTTTCAAAAGATCTATACAGAGTAGGCTTTTATGGAAATTCACAACATGCCGGAGAAACCGCTAATTTCAATGATTTCAATTTAAATCTGATACGATACCAACAAATACAAATTGGTTTATTTTCATCAAAGCTGGATAGCGCAGCACGTTGGGGTATTGGTCTTTCCTTTTTAAAAGGTGAACAATATCTTTCTATTGCAGCTAAAAAAGCGGAATTATTTACAAGTGCAGATGGACAATATATTGATTTTACCACTGAGATGAATGTTGCTCAGTCAGATACTGCACGTAAGGGCTTTGGAGCGTTTAATGGGCTTGGATCAAGTGTGGATATGTTTTTTGAAGCACCTTTTCAAACTCGTTTTGGTGTTTCTAAATTGCGTGTATCTGTTTCCGATATCGGTTTTATTCACTTTAATAAACAAACTTTAAATTATACCCAAGATTCAACTTTTCATTATACCGGTTTTCACGTCAATAGTTTTAGTGATCTGCAAGATTCAACGATGGGTGCTTCATCCACAGATACTATTATTAACTCTATTGCAACAGCCAAAAAACAATCCTACTCGGCCACTTTGCCAACTCTGTTTGATCTGAATTATGAAACCCATTTTGCCACCTATTTTCATTTAAAAGAAGGCATCCGTTATGTTTTTAATGGAAATAACAAACTGTTGTTTTACGTAACAGGGAAGTTTTATTTTAATCCTAAATTCATGCTTTCAGCCACATTCGGTTATGGAGGTTATGGCATCCTTAATTATGGATTAGGAATTAATGCTAAGCTGGGTAATGGTTTTGTGATCTATGCCGGAAGTAATAATATTGAAGGATATCTTGCACCTAAAAAAACAAGCGGACAAGGAGTTTATATTTCTTTAATTAAAACGTTTAATTAAAAATTCAGCACTAAGGCATTCAGAGCAATCAGATAGACTGAGTATTGATGAATGGTAATTTCAAAATTATAAAACAAAAAATATGTCATTAAAAAACGTTCCAAATATTAAACATTTAGATACCAATAACTTTTTCTTAATTGCCGGGCCCTGTGTAGTTGAAACGGAAGAAATATGTTTTGAGATTGCCGAAAAAGTAAAAGCAGTTACCGACAAATTAGGAATACCTTATATTTTCAAAGCATCTTACCGTAAAGCCAATCGCTCTCGCTTAGATTCTTTTACAGGTATTGGTGATATAAAAGGATTGGAAATAATTCAAAAAATAGGAAAACAGTTAAATATACCTACACTTACTGATATTCATACCAATGAAGATGCCGCCCTGGCAGCAAAGTATGTGGATGTGTTACAAATACCGGCTTTCCTTTGTCGTCAAACAGAATTATTGGTTGCTGCTGCTGAAACAGGTAAACATGTGAACATTAAAAAAGGCCAGTTCCTATCGGCTGAATCAATGAAATTTGCAGTAGATAAAGTTCGTGAATCGGGGAATTCTAACATTATGCTTACCGAACGTGGTACGTTTTTAGGGTACCAGGATCTGGTAGTTGATTACAGAGGTATTCCGGAAATGCAAAAAAATAATGTTCCTGTGATCATGGATATTACTCATTCGTTGCAAACACCTAATCAAACCAGTGGTGTTACCGGTGGGAAACCCGAATTAATTGGCACCATTGCTATGGCAGCTATTGCTGTGGGAGTTGATGGAATATTTTTAGAAACTCATCCAAATCCTTCAAAAGCAAAATCAGATGGCGCAAATATGCTTCACCTTGATCATTTTGAAAAGTTAATGATCGATCTGATCAGGATCAGAAAAGCTGTTGTATCTCAATAATTTAAAAATTGCATACATTTGTATTAAATGAATAAACAAAGTATAATAGAATCTATAAAAGCCGAAAAGCCCTATTTGCAGGAGCATTTTGGAGTGGAGGAAATTGCCTTGTTTGGTTCTTATGCACGTGGAGAGGAAAAAACCGACAGCGATGTAGATATTCTGGTGAATACAAAAATTAAAACCTTAGGAAATTATTTTTCACTGTTAGATTATTTAGAAGCGAAATTTCATACGAAAATTGATTTGGTTACTAAACACACTGGTCTATCTGAAAGGTTTTTACGCCTGATTAACAAGGACATTATCTATGTATAACGAAATTATCATATCAAAATTATATACTTGTTTAGAACATATTGAGGCTATAGGAAGGTATTTTAATTGTGCTCAAAATCCGGAACAATTTTTTAATTTAAATGAAGGTGTGAATTATGATGCCACATTAATGCGTTTACAAGCCTTGGGGGAAAACATCAAACGTATTTCTCAAAAACACCCATTCGTAATTGTTGATTTAGCTTATTC
>JAZKBX010000084.1:5406-25383 GCA_040388455.1 Bacteroidota bacterium | reverse complement strand
AGATAGAAGTAGCTTCACTTAAAGCAAAAGGCGAAATAATCACTCCTGAAAAAGAAGCTGAATTATATAACAAAACAAAAGATCGTTACGATAGCCAAACAACCCCGTATTACGCAGCAGCACGTCTTTGGGTGGATGCGATCATAAATCCTTTAGATACCCGCAAATGGATCTCTATGGGTATTGAAATGGCTAATAATGCTCCTATTACTAAAGCATACAATGTTGGAGTGCTCCAAACGTAATGGGATCTAGGATGCAAGACATGAGCTGAATAAAATGGTCTGCTACCATATTTAACAATAAAAACATAAAAACAATGAAATCTTACGATACTGTATCAGAAGCCGTTGACGATTTAATAAAACGAGGGTTTACCCACGATTTTAGAATCTGTTCAGAAGGCATTGAGTGCCTTATGTTGGAAATCAAGCTTCATCCCGAACATTTTGAAATTATTGAACTGTACCGTTTTGAGGGTGATTCTGACCCGGCAGACGAGGCCGTTGTATATGGTATTCAATCAAACAGCGGAATAAAAGGTGTTTTAGTGAATGGATTTGGTATATATTCTGATAGTATTTCAGATGCCATGGTTAAAAAATTAAAGCAACATCTGTTATAAAAACTTACAATAATTTAGAAATAGTATAATTAAAAAAACTTACTTTTGTTAAAAGCAAAATATAAAATATGAAATCAAAAATCTTTACTCCCCGTTTTATTTTTATTACATCCGCTATTTTAATAGCTGCGATCAGTCGTTTATTTCCGCACATTCCAAACTTTACTCCCATTGCTGCAATGGCATTGTTTGGTGGTGTTTATTTTTCCGACAAACGTTTGGCTTTGGTTATCCCTTTAATTGCAATGCTTTTAAGTGATATTGCAATGCAAATGATCTTTGGTTGGGGATTTCATAACACAATGATCTATGTTTATGTAGGTTTCATTTTAACTTCATTAATTGGAATGATGGTAAGACGTAACGTATCCTTTTTATCGGTAACAGCAGGTTCAATTCTATCATCAATATTGTTTTTCATTATTACTAATTTTGGTGTTTGGGCTGCATTTGGAACAGAAATGGGCATTACAGGTTTATATACCACTTATTTATTGGGAGTTCCATTTTTTGCTCCAACTTTATTAGGTGATCTATTCTTCAACAGTGTTTTATTTGGCGCATTTTATTTTGCACAAATAAAGTATCCCGTATTGGTTAAGGCATAATACTGTTTACTACTTAGAGAAATGGAGTAATTTTATTTGATAGATTAATTAAAAATGGCGGAACTATTAGTTCCGCCATTTTTAATTAATTTTAATGTTTGTCCATCAGTAGCAATGCCATTATTGCATTTTAAAAGGTAATACAGGTTATCCCTTCATTGCATTCACTATCACCTTCAATAAAGCTTTGGCATCCTTTTCATCTAATTGAAATCCGAATTTTATTTCTTTCCCATAATAATCAAAGGCCAGTTTCTCTCCGGATATTACCCAGTATGAATTATTGAGACTTTCAGAAAATGATTTTTCTTTGGGATCCACTAGTCGTATATCCTTTATAAAATCAAGATCATACGTTTTTATTTTACCTCGTCCTGAAACATCCCGTTTATAAAGTAATTTTTTGTCACGTATTTTAATTTTTTCTTTGCCGGATTTTCTCCATAAATAAGCATGAAAGATTTTATATTCAAAATAGGCCCAGAAGCCCATCCAAACAATAATTGCAGTTTTAGTATTAGCATCGTGCATAACAAAATATTGCGATAACACGATCAGTCCACTAACACTCCAAAGAATGACCCAAAGAAATAAAAATCTATTTTTAACTTTATTTACTAAGGAAAGTATTACTATGCTTAGTTCGGTTTCGGTGCGTTTTATACTTATTCGGTTTCCTATATATTCCATTACAATTATTAATTATGAAACAAAATTATCAATTAATTCTATATTTGTGTTAGCTAAATAGTTGTTAAAAATTTAGCTGAGGATTAAATTCAGAGTTTTACTTTAAAAATATAAAAATGAAAACATCAACAGTTATTTTGGCATTTTTGATACTTACAGTATCAAGTAGCTGTAAAAAGGACTACACCTGTGTTTGCACAAATTCAACCGGCACTGTAGAAGCCTTCACAGTAAAGACCACTAAAAGTAAAGCTGAGAAGCAATGCAATGCCCACTATCAGGAGCATTATGGAACAGTTACATTTGATCAAACTACCTGTGAATTGAAGTAGGTGTAAGGAATTGATTAACAAATAAGTTTAATGAACTACGATTTGTCATTGAGCCTTTTGAGGCAAATTGTTATATCTTTCTGAAACGCTAATAATAATGGCTAATAAAACCGAAGATAAAGAACTGGGCTTTGGTACCAAAACATCAGCTCAGAAAACCCGATTAATTAACCTGGATGGTTCATTTAATATTAAACGTATTGAACAATCCAGGTGGAACTCTACAAGCATATACCACGCATTAATATCAATGCCCTGGTTAAAATTCAATTTAATTATATTCTGCTATTTTATTGTTATCAATTTAATTTTTGCAGCCACTTATTACATTGCCGGGCTTGAAGGGTTAAGAGGCATGGAGGGTGAAACTGAAATTGATAAATTTCTAGAAGCTTTCTTTTTTAGCACACAAACTGTAAGCACCGTTGGTTTTGGTCGGCTGAGTCCTGGAAGTCATTCCATTAGTATAATTGCTGCAATTGAATCTTTGATTGGCTTACTTGGATTTGCTATAGTTACGGGATTAATTTATGGTCGTTTCTCGCGTCCCAAAGCACGAATTATATTCAGCAAAAAAGCTATTATTGCACCTTTCAAAGATGGAACAGCATTCCAGTTCCGTATTGCCAATAAAATGCGGAATAGCCAAATATCCGACATTGAAGCTCGTGTAACTGTAGCAAAACTCGAACTTGAAAATGGTGTTCTGATAAGACGTTTTCGTTCATTGGAACTTGAAATAAAAAAAATTATTTTCTTTCCTATGACATGGACCATCAATCACCCTATTGATGAAAATAGTCCGCTTTATGGCATGACAGCAAAGGATCTATTAGAATCCGATGCCGAATTTATGATTTTATTAAGCGGTTTTGATGATACATTTTCACAAACAGTAAGTTCACGTTTTTCTTATACTCATGAAGAGGTAGCTTATGGGGCTAAATTCATAAGTGTATTTGGTCAAAATGAAGCCGGCCAGACGACCCAGGATTTGAATAGGATAAGTGATTATGAAATTATAAAATGATTTTTAGTTTCCTGATAATTAAAGAAGGGTAGTGGCTTACAAAGTTGGGAGGGAAATCTTGAGGATTTGCATTTTTGTAGGAAATCCCATATGTAATAATAGTTCCGCTTAACCTGTACCCCAAGAATACTTCTTAGCATTGTGTTTCTCAGAACGCTGGTTCAATCATTAAAAAACAAACTTCCTCAGTTTTACTACTTCCAAAACCTTTAAGGTTATCAATTGCTAAGCGAGTTTCGACTTCCGCTAAAATAAAAAAGTTATATGAACCTAGGTCCATATAACTTTTTTACAAATCAAAACAAACATTATTTTTTATTCTTATTCTCTGAATTTAAAAGGGTTCAGAAATTTACTATGATCTATTGAATTGAGAACTTACCGCTTCCAATTACTCCATTTTCATTGCTTACTTTATAGAAATACATTCCGTTCGATAACTCATTTCTATCTATGGTAAATGAAACTCCTGATTGAGTAGAATTACTTTGTGAGTTTGAAAGTGGAATGTTTTTAACTTCTCTTCCTACCATATCATAAACTACAAGGGCTACATTACCATTTCCAACCGCTCCTTTTATTTCCAACGTTGCTGATGTATTGAAAGGATTTGGGTAAATGGTAATTACATTAGTACCATCATTTTTACTGATACCCAAAAAGCTGATTATAGGGAACGGATTGGAAGTTGCAACACAACCGGTAGCATTAGTGGTTGTTACTGTGTAATTTCCATTCTGTGACGCTAAATGACTTTGAGAAGTAGCTCCCGGTATTATTATACCATTCAAATACCACTGATAAGCAGTTCCCGGTGTTGAAGTAAGAAGGTTCTCGATCTGAGTGATATTTGCAGTAGCTGCCGGATCCACAGTTACAGTAACCACTTGTGTTCCAGAACAACCATTGAACGTTCCGGTAACAGTATAAGTAGTTGTTGTAGTTGGATTAGCAGTAACAATAGCACTTGTTGAAGAACTCAATCCTGTTGTTGGTAACCAAGAGTATGAGTTAGCACCATTTGCTGTTAGTGTAGTTGAGTTACCATTACAAATTGTAGCTGAAGCCGGAGTTACAGTTGTATTCGGAGCAGCACAAGGTGTAGTTATACAAATACTAAAAGTTGTGGTTGTAGGAACGCTGCTACTATAATGGTAAACTCTTACAAGGTAAGTATCACCAATAGTTAAACCTGTAGCATTTAATACTTCGGTACCTCCGGTAAAGGATGTATCTCCACAACTAATATTAGTTCCGGTACATGCACCGGATAATACATCTATAACAGCATCAAAACTTGCTGAACCAACAACTGTAATATGGTGAGAAGTTGCAGTTGCAACAAAACTATACCATACGTCATCATTTGCAGTACCTCCACATGTTGCTGCCAATGATTGTGTTGCGCCTGCAACATCTCCTGTAGATGTTCCGCCACAAGTAGCACCATAAGCCGTTAATAATACAGCGCCAGCACATTCGTCATTAACCGGAGCGGCAGGAGGTGGACCTGGAGTAGTTACACAAATTGTAAATGTTGTAGTAGCAGGAACAGTACTTCCATAATGATACACACGAACAAAATAAGTGGATCCTACTGTAAGACTTGAAGCAGTCATTACTTCAGTTCCACCGGTAAAAGTGGCATCCGTACAACTTAAATTTGTTCCGGTACAAGCGCCAGTACGTAAATCCAATACTGCATCAAAACTTGTTGATCCTGCTAAAGTGATGATATGAGTAGTATCGGTTGCAACAAAACTATACCATAAATCGTCATCAGCCGTTCCGGTAGAACCACCACAAGTTATTGCAGGTAAGGATTGTGTTGCTCCTGTGATATCACCAGTAGTTGCTCCACCACATGTTAAACCATAAACAGTAAGAGAAGTAGCTCCCGAACAGTCATCATTTACAGGTGCAGAAGTTGAAGGTGTAGTTATACAAATTGTGAATGTAGTACTTGTAGGTGTAGTTCCAAAATGGTATACACGAACAAAATAGGTTGTTCCAATTGTAAGGGCAGTAGAGTTAATCACTTCAGTACCTGCAGCCAATGAACTATTAGAACAATCTATATTAGTTCCAGAGCAACCTGCAGTGGTTAAATCAATAACGGCATCAAAATTTGCTGAACCGGTTACCGTGATATTGTGTGACGTTGCTGTTGCAACAAAACTATACCATACATCATTAGCAGTTGTGCCGGTTAAACCGTTACATGTTATTGGTGCCGCTGATTGTGTTGCACCACTTACATCTCCGGTTGTTGCTCCACCACAAGTTGCTCCAAACACAGTAAGAGCAGTCGCGCTTCCACAGTAATCATTAGGAGGATTAGAAGATGAAGGAGTTGTAACACAAATTGTAAATGATGTGGTAGCAGGAGTTGTGCTGCCAAAGTCATACACACGTACAAAATATGTACTTCCGATAGTAAGGCCTGTAGCATTTATTAGTTCAGTACCTCCTGCTAAAGTAGCATCAGCACAATTAACATTTACTCCCGGACAAACACCAGAAAGGATCTCTACTACTGCATTAAGGTTTGTAGAACCAACAACAGTAACATCATGTGAAGTTGCTGTTGCAACAAAACTGTACCAAACATCGTCATCAGCTGTACCTGTTAAACCATTACAAACTATTGCAGCAGACGATAGTGTAGCACTTGCTACGCTTCCAGTAGTAGCTCCGCCACAGGTAGCGCCATAAACTGTAAGAGAAACAGCTCCGCTACAGTTGTCGTTAGCGGGAACCGGAGGAGTTGGAGTGGTTATACAAATTGTAAAGGTAGTAGTTGCAGGAACAGAACTGGAATAGTGGTACACCCTAACATAATAAGTGTTTCCAACTGTAAGTCCGTTAGCATTTAATATTTCAGTACCACCTGTGAATGAAGTATCGGCACAATTAATATTCGTTCCGCTACAAGCACCGCTTCTTAGATCTATTATAGCGTCAAAACTTGTTGAACCAACAACTGTGATTATATGAGACGTTGAATTAGCAACAAAACTATACCATACATCGTCATTAGCGGTTCCTGTGAAACCACTACAAAGTATAGCAGGTAATGATTGAGTAGCACCTGCAACATTTCCTGTAGTTGCACCTCCGCAAGTTGCACTATAAACAGTTAAAGAAGTTGCGCCTGCACAATCGTCATTAACCGGAGTAGATGGAGTAGGAGTAGTTACACAAATTGTAAATGTAGTGGTTGCTGGAGCTGTTCCGCCAAAATCATATACTCTCACGTAATAAGTAGTTCCAACGGTAAGTCCTGTAGCATTTATTACTTCAGTTCCACCAGCAGTTGTAGCATCTTTACAAGTAATGTTTGTACCATTACAAGCACCTGAGCGTAGGTCCATAACTGCATTAAAGCTTGTAGAACCTACTACAGTGATATCATGAGTACTCGAAGTAGCAACAAAAGTATACCATACATCATCTTCTGCAGTACCTGTACAAGGCAATGCTGCTAATGATTGTGATGCACCTGCAACAGTTCCGGTAGTAGCTCCACCGCAAGCGGCACCATAAACAACTAATGAGGTAGCTTTAGAGCAAGTATCATTGGCTGGAACACTTGTACCAGGAGTAGTTACACAAATAGTAAATGTTGTGGTTAAAGGTACTGTACTTGCAAAATCATAAACACGAACAAAATAAAGTGTACCAATAGTAAGGCCGGTAGCATTTATTACTTCTGTTCCACCATTACCGGCAGCATCAGCGCAATTTACGTTTGCTCCTGAACAAGTAAGTGCGTGCATATCTACAACTGCATTTAAGCTTGATGAACCTACCACAGTGATATCATGTGTAGTTGAAGTTGCAGTAAATTTATACCAAACGTCATCATTTGCTGCTCCGGTAGAACCGTTACAAGATATCGCTGCCAGAGATTGTGTTGCACCGGCCACATCTCCTGCTGTAGAAGCAGTACAGGTAAGGCCGTGAACAGTTAAAGTAGTAGCGCCAGCACAATTATTGTTTGCAGGAGGAGGTGTGGTTGGGGTAGTCACACAAATAGTAAATGTTGTTGTTGCAGGAGCTCCAGCAGCATAATCATAAACCCTTACAAAATAAGTGTTTCCAATTGTAAGAGCCGAACCAATTATTACTTCGGTTCCTCCATTAGCTGAAGAATCCGAACAATTAAGATTTGTACCATTACAAACACCGGATCTTAAATCAACTACTGCATCAAAACTTGCTGAACCAACCACAGTAATGTTGTGTGAAACTGCCGTTGCAACAAAACTATACCAAACATCGTCATTAGCAGTTCCTACACATGTTGCAGCTAATGATTGGGTTGCAGAAGCCACATTTCCAGTGGTTGCACCTCCACATGAAGTGCCATAAACAGTTAATGATGTAGCGCCTGAACAATCATCATTTGCCGGAGGTGTTGGAGGAGCAGGAGTAGTAATACAAATTGTAAATGTTGTAGTTGTTGGCATTGTGCTATAGTAGTGATAAACTCTTATATAATATGTAGTACCTGCTACAAGTCCTGTTGCAGTTAGCGCTTCTGTTCCACCAGAGGTAGTAGCATCTAAACAGCTAATGTTAGTTCCATTACATGATCCTGAACGCAGATCTATTACCGCATCAAAACCACTTGAACCAACCACAGTAATAATGTGTGAAGCACCAGTTGCAACAAAGCTATACCATATATCATCATCAGCAGTACCAGCACAAGTGGCAGCCAGGGATTGTGTTGCTCCGAAAACGTTTCCTGTTACATCTAAGCCTCCACAAGAATTACCATAAACAGTTAAGGAAGTAGCACCCGAGCAATCATTATTAACAGGGGCAGGAGTAGTAATACAAATAGTAAATGTTGTGGTTGCAGGAACAGAACTTCCATAAGAGTAAACTCTAACAAAATACGTGCTTCCTATACTAAAATTTGTTGCACTTAACAATTCTGTTCCTCCGGAAGAGGTAGCATCAGCACAATTAATATTGCTACCATTACATGATCCAGAACGTAAGTCGATTATTGCGTCAAAGTTTGCAGAACCTACAACAGTGATATTGTGAGTGTTAGATGTTGCAACAAATGAATACCATATATCATCATCAGCAGTACCTGTAAAAGCATTACAAGTTAAAGCCGGTATTGATAAAGTTGCACCTGCAACATTTCCTGTTGTTGCAGCACCACAAGTTGCACCATAAACGGTTAACGCTGTAGCACCTGAACAATTATCATTTGCAGGAGGTGGAGGTACAGGTGTAGTAACACAAATTGTAAAAGTTGTATTGGCTGGAACAGCACTGCCATAATGATATACACGAACGTAATAAGTTGTTCCTACTGTAAGTGCGGTGGCATTAATTACTTCAGTTCCAGCAGCAAAGGTAGCATCAGCACAACTAACATTGGTTCCGTTACATGAACCTGTTCTAAGGTCAATTACTGCATCAAAAGTTGCAGAACCCACAACAGTGATATCATGAGCAATTGCTGTAGCAACAAAACTGTACCATACATCGTCATTTGCAGTGCCAGTGGCACCGTTACAAGTGATAGCGGCAATTGATTGTGTTGCACTTGCAACATTACCTGTAGTTGCTGCACCGCAGGTTGCTCCATAAACAGTTAAGGAAGCAGCACCAGAGCAATTATCATTTGCAGGAGCCGGAGTAGTAATACAAATTGTAAATGTAGGAACTGCCGGAAGAGTGCCTCCGTAATTATAAACCCTTACAAAATAAGTGTTTCCAACGGTAAGTCCGGTAGCGTTTATTACTTCTGTACCAGATGTTCCTGTTGCATCAGCGCAGCTTACATTCGTTCCTGTACAAGCACCTGAACGTAGATCTACTATCGCGTCAAAACTGGATGAACCAACTACTGTAATTATTTGTGAAGCCGATGTAGCAACAAAACTATACCATACATCATTTGCGGCAGAACTTGTAAAATTACCACAGCTTATTGGGGCTATTGATTGTGTTGCACCGGTTACATTTCCGGTAGTTGCTCCACCACAAGTTGCACCATAAACCGTTAACAGAACGGAAGCTGCACATTCATCATTTGCAGGTGGTGGAGGGGTTGGAGTTGTAATACAAATTGTAAATGTAGTAGTGGTTGGAACGGAAGAGTAATAATCATATACTCTTACATAATAAGTATTTCCTATAGTAAGACCGGTAGCGTTTAATACTTCTGTTCCTCCACTTCCCGGAAGATCTTTACAAGCGATATTAGTTCCATTACATGAACCTGAACGTAGATCTATAACAGCATCAAAACTTGCAGAACCAACCACAGTAATATCATGGGCAGCAGCAGTAGCAACAAATTTATACCAGATATCATCATTTGCTGTACCAGCACAAGTTGCAGCCAACGATTGTGTTGCACCAGCCACATTGCCTGTTGTAGCACCGCCACAAGTTGATCCATAAACAGTTAAAGGAGTGGCGCCTGCACAATTATCATTGATAGGAGCAGGAGTAGTTACACATATTGTAAATGTGGTGGTAGAAGGAACAGTAGCAAAATAATGATATACTCTAACATAATAAGTAGTTCCGGCAACAAGGCCTGTAGCAGTTAGCGCCTCTGTTCCTCCACCGCCTGTGGCATCAGAACAACTTACATTTGTTCCACTACAAGAACCAGAACGTAGATCTATTACCGCGTCAAAACTTGTTGAGCCGGCAACTGTTATAATGTGTGATGATGAAGTTGCAACAAAACTATACCATATATCATCGTCAGCAGTACCAACACAGGTTGCCGGTATTGATTGAGTTGCACCGGAAGTGTTTCCTGTAACAGATCCGCCACAAGTTGTTCCGTAAACAATTAAAGAAGTAGCTCCTGAGCAATCATCGTTAACAGGAGTAGGGGTAGTTACACAAATAGTAAATGTGGAAGTAGTTGAAGGAGCTGAAGACCAGGAGTACACTCTTACATAATAGGTGTTTCCAATAGTAAGCCCTGTAGCATTTATTACTTCAGTACCTCCAGAGACGGTAGCATCAGCACAGCTAACATTTGAACCACTGCAGGAACCAGAACGTAAATCAACTACGGCATCAAAACCTGTTGATCCAACAACAGTAATGATCTGTAGAGGGGAGGTTGCAACAAATTTATACCAAACATCGTCATCAGCGGTACCTGCACAAGTTGCGGCCAATGATAGAGTAGCACCGGCAACGTTTCCAGTTGTAGCACCACCACAAGTAGCTCCAAAAACAGTTAAAGACGTAGCACCTGAACAATTATCATTTGCAGGCGCAGGAGTGGTAATACAAATAGTAAATGTTGTTGTAGAAGGGATCGAAGCCCAATAGTGATAAGCTCTTACAAAATAAGTATTCCCTACAGTAAGACCAGTAGCATTAATTACCTCTGTTCCACCATTTCCGGAATTATCAGCACAATTTAAACTTGGACCACTACAAGTACCATCACGAAGATTAATTACAGCGTCAAAATTTGCTGAACCTGCTACAGTAATTGTATGAGAAGTGGAGGTTGCAATAAAACTATACCAAACATCATCATCTGCAGTACCAGAACAAGGAGCTGCTGTTATTGATTGGGTTGCACCGGCAACGTTACCCGTAGTAGCACCACCACAAGCAGAACCGAAAACGGTCAGAGCTGTAGCGCTTGAACAGTTATTATTGGCAGGGGCAGGAGTTGTTAAACATATAGTAAATGTAGTTGTGGAAGGAACACTTGCTCCAAAAGAATATACTCTTATATAATAAGTAGTACCTACTGTAAGAGCGGTAGCAGTTAATGTTTCCGTTCCCCCGGTCAAAGTTGCGTCAGCACAGTCCAGATTAGATCCGCATGCGCCAGCAACTAATTCAACCACGGCATCCAAACCCGATGAACCAACTACGGTAATAATATGTGATGTTGAAGTTGCAATAAATTTATACCAAACATCATCATCGGAAGTGCCAGTAAATGAATTACAAAGGATTGGTGGTGCCGACTGAGTTGCATTAGCAAGGTTTCCTGTAACAGATCCACCACAAGTAGCTCCATAAACTGACAGAGAAGCCGCGCTTCCACAATAATCGTTAGCAGGTGACTGAGCAAAAGCAGTTAAACTGGTAACAAGTAAACCAAGAATAAAAAGTGCTTTTTTCGAAGTACAGAGTAATTTTGTTTTCATGTAAAAAAATTGATTTGTGTTTTAATTAAATTGTTTGAGGTTTTATAGGTATTAACTAATATTGGTTTTAGATTATAATTAATTATGTTATCACCGGCATTATAATAAAAGGAGTAAAAATGCTGAAAAGGGATTGGAAAGCGTTTTGGATTTTTCCACTGCGAGGAGCAGGATAGTTTTTCAATTTTAATTTATTCATAATTACGAATTTTATTTAAAATAGTGTAAAACAACAATTCCTTAAAAAAACAGAAAAATATACGAAAAGATGTTTCGTAGGTTTTCTGGAACGCCAAAATTAAGGAAAAATTATAATACCTCGACATTTTAGAGTAAAAATTAAAAAACAGGAGAGCTATTTTCTTTTGAATGCCCAGTTAAATTAGTGGTTTTGGCTGTTTTTATGTTTTGGGAAAGGTGGCTTAAAACGAGCTTTTTTTGACAAATTTTACGATTTTTTTTGACAAAAAAGACACCAATTAGGTGCTTTTCAAGAAAGTATCAACACTGAATTGTTAATAATGGGGAGGGTTGTTTATGTCATTATAATACTAAAAAGCGGACAATATGGGTAAATACAATTGTGCTGCCATCCAGGGCAAAGCCGTGTGATATTTTTATTGATTACTCCCAGTGGGCTTACTTTTTTATATAAGAAGTAACAAGATTCCTTGGGAGTTTATCCTGAGCTTTGCCGAAGGGGGGATGGACATTTTTTTCCTCCTTAGCAGTTTGGAATAATGCAATAATATTCTGACACATTATCAAACTATTTTGCATCGTACACTTCCACAATTTTTTTTACCAGTTTATGCCGGATAACATCGCTTCCATCCAATTGGATGAATTCAATTCCATTTATTCCTTTCAATAGTTTCATTGCCTGGATCAATCCTGACGGTTGGTGTTTTGGTAGATCTACTTGTGTAATATCACCGGTAATTAAAAATTTGGCGGATGATCCCATGCGTGTTAAAAACATTTTTAATTGTCCTTCAGTAGCATTTTGTGCTTCATCTAATATTACAAAGGCATGATCAAGAGTTCGGCCGCGCATAAATGCAAGGGGAGCAATTTGTATTATTCTGTTTTCCAAGTAATAGGAGAGTTTTTCCGGAGCGATCATATCATCCAGTGCATCGTATAAGGGTTGTAAATAAGGGTCCAGCTTTTCTTTTAGATCACCGGGTAAAAAGCCAAGGTTTTCGCCTGCTTCCACTGCGGGGCGGGTAAGAATAATTTTTTTTACTTCCCTGTTTTTTAATGCACGTACTGCTAAAGCTACAGCAGTATAGGTTTTTCCTGTTCCTGCAGGGCCAATGGCAAACACCATATCGTTTTTTCCTATGCTTTCAACTATCCTGCGTTGATTTACAGTGCGCGCTTTAATGATCAAACCGCTGTTGCCAAATACCAGCACATCTTCAGCATTTGAAGTTTCGCTGCTACCAGTGCGGTTGGAACTGCCACCTAAGATTTGCTCTATTGCATTTTCTGTTAAGTTCCCGTATCTATTAAAATAAGCAGTAAGGATATTCAGAACCATTTCCAACTGATTTATTTCTTCATCATCACCTGATGCTTTAATAACTTCACCACGGGCAACAATTTTTAATTTTGGAAATCGTTTTTTTATCAATTCCAGTTTGGAGTCATTTACACCATAAAGATCTATGGGTGCTATATCTTCAAGTATTATTTTTTTTTCGCTCATTTTTTTATTTTCACGCAGGTTCCGGATCTCAGAATCCATGTTTGTATAACGTAGTAAGTATTTTTAAATTTGAAACTTTTAAATTCTTTTTATTCTCAGAGTACGAAAATAACATATTTTTGTCTATTGTAAGAAGTTGGAAAGTTGAAAAGTCTAAAGTTGGAAAGCTCAAAGTTAGAATTTGGAAAATTGAGATATTTGTCCGGATAGCTTTGGGTTGAAAATCTCACAAAATTTTCCAACATTGAACTTTTTAACATTGAACTAAAATAAATGGCAATTATAACACTTACAACTGATTTTGGATTAAAAGACCATTATGTGGGTTCTGTAAAAGGTGCTATTTTAAAGCAGTTGCCAAACGCTACCATAATTGATATTTCTCATCAGATAGAAAAATTTAGTATTCAGGATGCTGCATTTATTCTGAAAGAAACGTATCCTGATTTTCCAAAAAACACTGTTCATATAATTGGTTTACTTACTGAATTTAGAAACACAGGAGGCTTCATAGCCGTTCAAAACAAAGGACATTTTTTTATTGGTGCAGATAGCGGTATTTTTTCATTATTGTTTGAGGAACCACCTGAAAAAATCATTGAAATTCCAGTTGATCCAAGCCAGAATTTAAGTTTTCCTGTGCGTGATATTTTTGTGCCATTTGCTTGTATGCTTGCAAGTGAAGTTGATATAGAAGCTATTGGGAAACCAAAACAAAATTTATTACAACGCTTACCATTCCGTGCCACCTCAATGGGGAATATTATCAGGGGCTCCATCGTGTTTGTTGATTCGTATGGAAATGTGATCACTAATATTGACCGTAAATTGTTTGATATGGTAGGTAAAGGGCAACCATTTATTATTGAACTGGCTCGAAGTAATCAAATTGAACGCTTGAGCTCTGAATACAATGAAGTAGCAGAAGGTGAAATTCTTGCATTATTCAATTCCTCAAATCATCTTGAAATTGCAATGCGTAATGGAAAAATAAGTAGTATGCTAAATTTAAAACTCAATGATTCCATAACTATTAGATTTTAATTGAGAATAGGAAATGGAGAATGGAGAGATGATACGGCATTACTAACTCCTAAAACTTAACTATCATCTATAAACTCTCAACTCTCAACTCTCAACTATCAACTATCAACCATCAACCATCAACTATCAATGATAATTCGAATTGTAAAAATGAACTTTAAGCCGGATGCGGTAACTGATTTTTTAAAAATATTTGATGCGTCAAAACAGTATATTAGAAATATGGAAGGCTGCACTCATCTCGAGTTATTGAATGATATAAGTTCTCCAACTGTTTTTTTTACTTATAGCCATTGGCAAACCGAAAACGATTTGAATAACTACCGTAATTCTGAATTGTTTGAAGGAGTATGGGGGAAAACAAAAATATTGTTTGCGGCTAAAGCAGAAGCCTGGAGTGTTAAATCACTAATGTAGGTAATGTTATTTGTGAATTATGGAAATGTGTGTTAATTTGAAAATAAACTATTGAATTGCCATTTTGTCAATTACCAAATTGCCAAATTAATTTTATGGTTTATAGGTTATAAATTGAAATGCATTTTGAATTTTACTACCTACAGGGTCAAATATAGTAATAGTAAGTTTTCCTGAACCATCATCATCCGTAGCGAATTTAACATTATTACCTATTGGTGTTACTATTGTTATATAATTTGAAGTTGTATAACTTTCAGAAGCTATTGTGATCTTATACCTGTTGTTTGATCCGCCATCCCATGAAACTGTTACGTTGCCTGTACTTGTATACACTACACCGGAAGAACTTATATTGCCATAAGCAATTGGAACTAAATTAGCTATTCCCGTTTGGGCTCTGTTCAACTCATTTGCGTTAGTACCTGCTATATTAATGGTCCCGTTTACCTCAAGTTTTGTAGTAGGAGCTCCGGTTGTACCGATACCTACATTTCCATTTTGGTCAATACGCATTCTTTCCGCACCATTCATACTGCCGTTTGAAGTGGTCATGAATTTTAAATAAGATCCGTTGTTACCAAAGGAGAAATTTTCAGAAGCAACTGCACCAATTTCTGTCTGATCATTTGTTGAAAAAACAGTACCATCATATCCGCTGAATTTTAGAAAACCAATTTCATCACCCGAAGCAATGGCTAAGGGTGAGGTTTCTGTCCCCTTTGCTTTTCTTAACCAAAGGTGAGAATCTGATACTGAACTATTATTATATTCTGTTCCCACAATCCCATGCGGCCCGTTGGAAGAGGTGCTCACCACTTCAAATTCTGCATCAGGAGTAGTAGTTCCTATCCCTACATTGCCTGTGTTATTATTATAAATATCATTAGCGGAAGCGGTCCAAACACTATTAAATGTTGTTCCTGTTAAGGTTAAACCTGTACCTGCAATATAGGAGGAAGATAGAGGTGTGGTCCAGGTTGCTAAACCGGTAGCATCAGAAGTTAATAATTTACCCAATCCCGGTGTACCTCCTGTAATTTTTATTTGCCCGGCAATTTCAAGCATTGCGCCAGGGGTAGTTGTTCCAATACCTACATTACCTCCGGATGGCTGTAAACTCATATTTCCATTGCTATAAACAGATAGCCTTGGTTCAAAAATACCTCCTCGAAAAACTGTAAGGTCAAACATACTTTCGTTATTGGAAGTAGCGCTTATGTTAAATGCTGTTCCTTCGTGTGTGCCGGTATTTAAATACAATGCCCTTGTTAGAGAATTGGTACCAGTGAATATTTCTAATTTATTACCGGGGTTCATTGTTCCAATACCCACATTGCCTGTTGAATCAAGGATCATCCCAAGTGTATTATTTGTTCTGAACCGTAAGGGCTTGTTATTGGTTGTTCCGATAAAATCAGATCCACCTCCAACATTGCCGATCAAAGACCAGCTGCTACTACTACTGTTTCCTGCCGTTTTAGCATACAAAGCATACGGCACACTCATCATCTGGATTCTTCCCATAGACAGGTAATTGCTGCCACCAACGGTATCTACTTCTATTTCTAAATATTTATTTCCGGTTGCCCATGGAATTGATGTAAAACTTGCTGTGCTAACACTTCCGATCACCAATGTAAATAACCCATAACGATTTGTATTTACAGAATTATGTATTTCAGTGAATAGAGTTGCACCTCCTGTTATAGAATCCCAAATAGTAAATCGTACACTTAGGTTTACGCTATTGCTTATTGGTTTTCCGCTGGTATCCCGCGCTACAGCCTGATAGTTAATACCTTCAGGAGGAGCTTGAGCAAAAGAGAATATACTTATCAGCAATAAAGTAAATGTGCTGATCAAAAAAAACATTTTTTTCATGATTAATTTTTCATGATTTGAAAAATCGTTGAAAAAGGGCTCTATATGCGATCCTTCTGTGTTTATTATTTGTAAAGGTATTATTTTATATGGTAAAATAAAAGAGCTTTTTGAAATTTCTGAATTGTGCTGGCCTTTGTAATTCTTTACCGCAGGTTTTTTTAACGGCTATTTCTTGCCAATGTTCTGGCAATCCTGTGTTTAAAAGTTGTTGAAGGGTTTTTTAAAATTGTATTTTAAACGATTACGCTAAAAAGATTAATAGCAATCAATAAACCTGCACGATGATGCTGCTATAAAGGTAGGTAGCCGTGTTACCTAACACTCTAAATTTAGGAGTAAAAGTTGTATTTCCGTTTGCTGTAAAAAGAAATGAAGAGCTTAATCCTATTGGGCCACCGCCTGCAAATGTACCAACAGCATAGGTATCGCTCGCAGTCATTGTTAAACCACCTGAGGCATCAAAGCTCATATAAAATCCCTGGTTATTATTACTGTTTGATCCTGTAACTGTAATGGTAACCATAATTGAATGGATGCCAGTCATATTAATAGTAAATGCTGCAGGTGTTCCTGCTCCTGTTCCTGCTGCATAGGTAGTTGAAGAAGTAGTAAAAGAAGCAGTTGAAGCGGTTCGCGATATAGAGGCAGCTAAAGGGCTTGACCAGGATAAATTACCGGAACCATCCGTTTTTAGATAGGTGCTGTTTGCTCCATCAGCAACCGGCAATTTATAGACCGCATTAGCTGTTGAGGTGGTAGCTTGCTGAAAACTTGTATGAAAATTATTTGTTGAATTGTAAAAACTCAAGGTTCCTGTTGTTGCAGATGCAGTGCCTAATTGGGTAGAACCTGCAACGTGCAATAATGAATTTGGAAGTGTTGTTCCAATACCAACATTACGGTTCGCAAGGATTCTCATAGCTTCTTTTCTATTTGAAAGATAAAAAATTATTGAGTTGCCGTTACCTGGATTATCCATACCTAGTTCTACATCTCCGTTAGGAGCATAATTGAGCAATTGCAAATTACTTGTTGAGGTATAACCCAGAATTGGATATGCAGTTCCTAAATGGTCAAACGCCATATATGAAGTATTGTTATCAATCAATATATTGCCACCAGCGACCTGCAGTTTTTGGACTGGGGTGGAAGTGCCGATCCCCAGGTTGCCACCTGTAGGTTGTAACGCCATTTTTCCATTGCTATACACCGATAATCTCGGCTCATGGATACCACCACGAAAAACAGTAATATCCAGCATACTTTCATTATTGCTGGTGGCACTTATATTAAATGCTGTGCCTTCATGTGTGCCTGTATTTAAGTATAGCGCTCTTGTAATAGCATCGGCTCCTGTAAGAATTTCTAATTTATTACCGGGGGTGGTTGTTCCGATACCAACATTCCCTGCAAAACACGACTGTGCTTGTGATTCGGAGCGAATAGCATAGTTGTTTGCGCCAGCACCGGGATTGTTCCCTGGAATTAGGATAGCGTAATTGGATGTAGCATTCTGGGCTCCGAATTGTCCGGCAACATTGAGCGTTCCTGCGCCCGCGCTCTGACTGGTAATAGCATAGTTTAATCCGGTGGCCCTTACCTCCGAAACATATAATCCAAGCCCTACAGTCGCATCTGTAACTTCAAGTTGTGCAAGGTTGGAAGGAACAACACCAATCCCTGTGTTACCGGAGAAATATCCTGTACCAAGCACAGATAAAGTATTTGATGGAGTTGTTGTTCCTATGCCAACATTACCACCCATAAAAAAGCTGTTGCCATTCGAGTTAAGTTTTACCTTATCTGTAAGGGTGGAATTTTTGATTGAAAATTCACCATTGCCAGCATTTAAATTTGTAAAAACAATTTCATTATTAATTCCATTGCGGATACTCAGGCCATGTCCGCCACTCCTTGAGATGAGCTGGCCGGTTGTGGTTAAATTACCATTCCCAAGATCCAATCTCTCCAAAGGGCTTATGGTCCCGATGCCAATATCGCCTGCTGAAGTAATTCTCATTCTTTCGATATTATTGGTCCTCGATATTAGGTCCACTGCATCGGTAGTGCCAATAAAATCAGTGGCCGGAACAGTAGATGAATTTCCGGTTATTGTCCAATGTGTTCCCAGATCATTACCGGTTGCACCAGTTGCACCTATATCTCCGGTTGAGCCTGTACTCCCGGTTGCACCAGTTGAGCCCGTATCTCCCGTTGCACCTGTAGCTCCGGTCGATCCTATATCTCCTGTTGCTCCTGTAACACCGGTAGCCCCAATCGATCCATCTAATCCTGAAACACCTGTTGCACCTGTTGTGCCAGACACGCCTGTTGCTCCTGTGTAACCAGTTTCACCGGAACTTCCGGTTGTTCCGGTAAGCCCAGTAGTTCCAGTTAAACCACCACCGGCTGTTTTTGCATATAAAGCATAGGGAACACTCATCATTTGGATCCTTCCCATAGAAGCGAAAAGACCACCACCCAGGGTATCTATTTCAACTTCTAAAAATTTATTGCCGGTTGCCCAGGGAATGGACGGAAAATCTGATGTATTAACGTTCCCTATTTTTAACGTAAATAACCCATAAATATTGGTGTTTACAGGGCTATGTGTTTCGGTAAATAAAGAATTGCCTCCTGAAATGGAATCCCAAATAGTAAATTTAACTTTTAAGTTTATGTTGTTGCTTAGTGCCCTGCCATTAATATCGCGAGCCACTGCCTGATAGTTGATGCCTTCAGGAGGAGTTTGCGCAAAGGAAAACACAGCAACTAAAAATAATGCTAATGTGCTGATGGTTAAAAGCAGCTTTTTCATAATTTTATGTTCATTTTTTTTTTAACATGTTAAGAGCAATGAATCTTTACATGGTTTAAGAAAATACTTAAAATTAATAGTTTATAAAATTATTTTTTCTCTTTTATCAAACGTCAGGGTTTAGCATGTCCAACCATAAACCACTTGCTAAGTGCTGCACTATAAATAAAAATGGCACCACCATTTTTTGCAAGTATTACATCTGCACTATTATTTAATAATAATTGATTTGAGGGCAATGAGCCTGCATTTTCATTCTTGAAACTCACAGAATAACCACTATTATTTGCTACAATTAACATTTTGCCATCAACCCCACCTGCAAAACCAGTAATATCATAATTAGCAGTAGGACCAGTTATTCTGATAAAAGAAAAATTACCTATTGCAACGTTATTTGAATTACCTGATAAGGTAATAGTACTCTCTTTTGTAGCAATATCACCGGCAATATCAACACGTGTATTTGGAGAGTTGGTTCCTATTCCAATCTTGCCATTTTGGTCAATGCGCATTCTTTCGGAGCCGGAACTATTTCCATTGGGCGTTGTCATGAATTTTAAAAAAGATCCGTTTGCAGCAGGACTGAAGTTTTCGGAGGCAATTGCAACAATTTCCGTTTGATCAAAATTTGTTGG
>JAZKBX010000084.1:0-5306 GCA_040388455.1 Bacteroidota bacterium | reverse complement strand
GCATTTGTTTTTAAAACAAAATCCTGATTATCTGTTGTTCCTATAAAATTGGTTCCCGGTACAGTACCTGCATTTCCTGTCAATGTCCAGTGGGTTCCTAAATCGGCACCGGTAGCCCCGGTCATACCTGTTGCTCCTGTACTGCCTGTTATACCCATTGTACCGGTTGTGCCTGTGCTTCCAGTTACTCCTGTAATGCCCGTTACACCGTTTGTTCCTGTAGCGCCCGTTGCTCCGGTACTCCCTGTAAAACCGATGCTTCCTGTAAATCCTGTAGCTCCAATTAAACCTCCACCAGCAGTTTTTGCATATAAGGCATAAGGTACACTTACCATTTGAGTTCTTCCCATCGAAGTGTAATTACTGCCACCTACGGTATCTATTTCCACCTCTAAAAATACGTTTCCTGTTGCCCAATTAATTGATGAAAAACCGGGAGTATTAACTTTACCGATCACCAATGTAAATAATCCATAACGGTTGGTAGATACGGGATTATGTGTTTCAGTGAATACAACTGTACCTCCTGTTATAGCATTCCAAATGGTGAATTTTACTTTTAGATTGATGTTATTGCTTATTGCCCTGCCGGCAGTATCACGAGCCACTGCCTGATAATTAATACCTTCAGGTGGAGCTTGAGAAAAGCCCACAAAATTGATCAGGAATAATGCAAATGTAATAGTTGAAAAAAACAGTTTTTTCATAATTGCAATTTTCAAGAGTTGAAGGAAATCAGTGATAAATTACTTAATTTATATCGAACTATATAAATAGCTTTGGAATAAATATATGCAATTTTTTGGGATTTCAAACTATTTTGTTGGAAAAATAATAGGGATTTATATCGGCCAGCCGGGAGGAGATTAGATTGAAACTAAATTTAATTACTCTATTTTCTTGCAATAATATACCATCCTAAAACTCCATCACTAACAATTATATAACCTTCTAAAAAACTTAAAGAAATTGTGGGAGCGATTCCATCAAGCAAATCACTGCCTGATCTGGCCAAAGTAACTCCCCCCGAGCTTTGAGCATTTTTTAAGTAATATATTCTTCCAGGTGCTGAACTGGCAAGTGGCAAAGTTAAGGTAGTGGTTCCTGTCCCAGTACCTGAAACAATTACAATAGAGTTGGAAGCACTTAGAGTATAAGCGGTTGCAGTCCCTGAATTAGTAATTGGGAATACAGCAGAAGCTGTTGAGCCATTCACTTGCAAAGTACTTAAAGGGTTAATAGTTCCAATACCAACATTACCTTCAATAATAGCACCATTTGAAGGGGCCGCAGTAGTTCCAGAATACGCTGCTCCAATTGAAACTCCACCTTCTACGTCCAATTTGTTTATAGGTGTGATTGTTCCAATACCTACCTTTTGATTTTGTAAATCAACAGTTAAAACAGGAATTCCGGAATTCAAAAAGTTAAATTTGTCCCCAACATCCTGATATTGTAAGCCCCAGGTTGGAAACGCAGAACTATGTGCTATAACCATCCTGTCAGAATTTGATGTGCCGGAAGGCCACATTTGAATCATCGGTTGAGATGCTCCTGTAGGAATAGGAAAGGTAATACTTGCCTGATCATCAGTAAATGTGAGGTCTCCGCTAGTACCATCCACTAAAAATTTGTTTGCTCCAACGGACAGCGTTTGTGAAGGTGTAATAGTTCCAATACCAACGTTGCCAGCGTTTGCCTCTGTTACTAATGCATACTTATTTGTGATCGATCCAAAATTAATAATAGGTGTTTTGATATAGCCACCATACCAGTTGGTAATTATTTTCCCTACTGCGCTCATGGCAAAACCACTATTAAAATTATAAACATTAGGGACGCTGTTACCTTTATAGGTCGGATTAATATCCAAATAAGCACCAGGCGATAAAGTAGCAATACCTACATTACCTACTGAATCAATGATCATTTTTTCTGTATTATTGGTTCTTAATCTAAATGACACATTATCAATGGTACCAATAAAATTAACAGCCGCGTTCGTACCTGTATTACCTGTTAACGACCAGGCATTTAAGGCTCCGTCAGCGCCTGTAGCACCTGTTGAGCCTGTACTTCCGGTATCACCTGTTGATCCTGTGCTTCCGGTACTTCCTATGGCACCCGTAGCGCCTGTACTTCCTGTATCACCTGTAGAACCTATACTTCCGGTAGTGCCTGTTGAACCTGTTGTTCCGAAGTCGCCCGTGGGGCCAGTATTCCCTATATCACCTGTAAAGCCCGTAAGACCCGTAACTCCTGTTGCACCTGCATTCCCGGTTACACCAATGGTGCCTGTTGTGCCTGTAATTCCTGGTGTTCCCGGGTTACCGCTTCTTTTAGCATATAAGGCATAAGGTACACTCATCATTTGGGTTGTTCCCATTGATATGTAATTTGAACCGGTAATTGTATCTATTTCTACTTCTAAATATTTATTTCCACTTCCCCAATTAATTTCCGAAAAAGAATCAGTTGAAACAAGTATCCCATTCCCAATAATTAATGTAAATAAGCCATATACATTGGTACTGCGATTATGTATTTCTTGAAATATAGTACTGCCGTTTGCGGTTAGGTCCTTAATAGAAAATCGGATTTTTAAATCTGCGTTGGAGATGGGGTTACCGGAATTGTCTCTTGCAACTGCCTGGTAATTTATACCTTCAGGGGGGGCTTGGGCATAGGAAACTCTGCTGAACAGCAACAGTGCGAATCTTAAGGTCAAAAAAAACAGCTTTTTCATGATTTTGTTTTCATGATTAGGGTGTAAATTTGTTAAACTACAATGCACCTAATTCCCTACATTTTATTCCTAAAAAAACAAAAATAAGCATTTTTTTTGGTGAATGGGAGATGTTTTTTCGCTCGCTTTTTTTATTTTTACAAAATTAGAATAGGCTATGGTTACAATTATTTGTAGGTTAAGCTTTATTAGAATTGACGAAAATTTTGTTTTTTTTAGTTACCTAAAACTATATA
Organism: Bacteroidota bacterium; assembly: GCA_040388455.1. Classification (GTDB taxonomy): domain Bacteria; phylum Bacteroidota; class Bacteroidia; order 2-12-FULL-35-15; family 2-12-FULL-35-15; genus 2-12-FULL-35-15. The sequence goes on along the minus strand of JAZKBX010000084.1, from coordinate 2,324 downwards.
ATTCCAAATATATGTAGCACCGGGGATTAATGAAAGAGTGCCACAAGTTACTACAAACCCGGTTGTATTGCCTACTGCAAATACATTCATCGCCTGATTACCACACATATTTGCTGCATATAAATTTGCCTGAAATAACACCACATAGCTATCATTAGGGAAGGTGAGGCCAGCATCATAAGTAACCGAATAAAGTGAACTGGCACCGTCTATGGCTGTACCTAAATTTGAAACATTTAATGTTATTCTACCACCTAAATTTGTTCCTGTAATAGAAACGGTACCACCATTTGCTCCTGTACCTGCTACTATAGTGGGGGTAGCTGATATACCTGTAATGGATCCGGTACTTATTCCGGTAGCTTTTGCTTGTCCGAGTATTTCAAGTTTTGCTCCCGGAAGGGTGGTACCGATGCCAACATTTCCACCTTGTAAAACAACAAAAGAGCTGTCGCTGCCAACAAAATCATTATTAATATGAAACTTAGCTAAAGGTGCTGTAGGCCCTATCCCAACATTGCCATTGGCGTCAATTAGTATTCTATTTGTGATAGTAGAGAAATTTGCAGTGTTTTGAATTTTAAAAAAACCATCCTCCTGTCCGCGTATGATCCAATTGGGATTTGCAGCAGATAATGGAAGGTTTGTATCCGTAAAGCATATACGGGGAGAAATATTAGTTAGATGCAGAAGGCATTGGGCAGTATCAGTGCCAATACTAACGTTACCTGAGGATAATATCCTCATTTTTTCGGTTCCATTTGTTTTAAAAACAAAACCTTGATTATTGGTTGTTCCAATAAAATCATTTCCTGCAATTGAATTGCCGGTTAATGACCAGTGATTTCCTAAATCAGCACCAGTTGCGCCTGTAGAACCTATACTTCCTGTAGCACCTGTACTTCCTGTTGCACCAGTTACTCCTGTTATACCACTACTTCCTGTTATTCCTGTCGCTCCTGTCGCTCCTGTAGTTCCTATAAAACCTCCTCCTGCGCTTTTTGCATATAAGGCATAAGGTACACTCATCATTTGGGTTGTTCCCATCGAAATGTAATTTCCACCGCCTACTGTATCTACTTCTACTTCTAAATATTTATTACCATTTCCCCAATTAATTGCCGAAAAAGAATCAGTTGAAACAAGAAGTCCATTCCCTATTACTAAAGTAAACAAGCCATATACATTGGTACTCCCATTATGTATCTCTTGAAATACAATGGTTCCGGTTGCGGTTATATCCCTAATAGAAAATCGAATTTTTAAATTTGTGTTGGAGATTGGTTTTCCTGAATTATCTCTTGCTACCGCCTGGTAATTTATACCTTCGGGAGGGGCTTGAGCAAAGGATGATAAGCTGATCAACAATAATGATAAGAAGGTTATTACGAAACCTGACTTTTTCATTATTGCTATATCTATGTTGTTAAATTTTTTCATTAAATTTTTTTCCAAGACAAAGGTTCTCTTTATTAATTCAACGTTTAAAAAATCAAAAATTCGATAGACATGTTCAAAAAAATAACATATCAAAAATAATCATTTTTTTTCAAGTTTATTTAATTGATTTAAATTCTGTTTATCCTTTAAAATTGAGCTTTTATTGAGATAGGAAGATAAAAACAGCGAATTTTAAAATTGTATTTTATATTTTAGGAACTATGTTAAACTGGAGTAAATCAATGCTAATAAGTAAACATTAAACAATGGAAAAATAGTTTTATTCATTTAAGATTTTGGATGTGAAAAAATAAACATCAGATTCTTACTTATTGAAACCATAGTTTACAAGTGTAATAATTCTCCAAATTCCCGCTGGTCGGGATTTGAAATCCTGATCAAATAGTTTGAGGATTTGCAATTCCATTAAGTTTAATAAAACACATTCAGTTTTTATGACACTATTTTTCAATTTCCCTATATATATATATATATATATATATTAAAATTTTCGCAATTTCATACTGAAAATCTGCATTGCAAATATAGATTAATCGCCTACGCCATTAAGAGGGGCTTTGTTTTTTAAAAAGTGTACCCCAAATTCACATTGCCTGTAAATTCATGTATCGATGTGGTACCAGTTGGTGCATTTAATTTTGAAATATAATTGGCGCTAACACTTAAATTGGGCTTGCCATATTTTTTATTTTTCACTTTGGGGTTATACCCTATGTTTAAACGTTCGTTAATCACTGAACCGGTACTTTTGTTATTGGTATAAGATAAATTGTAAATGCTGCCGAAAGTAATATTCAGTGTATTGCTCAAAAATGATTTACCAATGTTCAATCCCGGGCCATAATAAGTTGTATTACTGTTTA
>JAZKBX010000083.1:22468-25945 GCA_040388455.1 Bacteroidota bacterium | reverse complement strand
GCGCATACCGCAGCCACCAAGCTTTCCATCTAAATGTGGAAATATTTTTGTGATTGCTTTAGCCGCTCCGGTAGAAGTTGGAATAATTGAAACCGCTGCAGCTCTTGCTCTTCTCAAATCTTTATGTGGAGCATCGTGCAAACGCTGATCGCCCGTATAGGAGTGAACGGTAGTAATAAAACCTTCTATTAATCCAAAACTTTCATCCAGCACTTTTATCATCGGTGCCGCGCAATTGGTGGTACAAGAGGCATTTGAAATAATCAGATCGTTATCGTTAATTAAACTGTCATTAACGCCAAGTACGACCGTTTTAATATCGCTGGAATTGGCAGGAGCAGAAATGATCACTTTTTTAGCTCCGGCAGTAATATGTTTTCCGGCAGATTCTTTATCTAAAAAGAATCCGGTTGATTCTATTACCACATCAATGTCTAAACTCTTCCAGGGAAGATTAGCCGGGTCTTTTTCGGCATATACATTTATTTTTTTTCCATTAACAACAATAGCTTTTTCTTCTGCTTTTACATCTGCCTTTATTATGCCATGTACCGAATCGTATTTTAACAGGTGAGCAAGAGTTTTGCTGTCTGTTAAGTCATTAATTGCAACCACTTCAATGTTTTCGCATTCAAGCATTACCCGAAACGAAATTCGTCCGATTCTTCCAAAGCCATTAATAGCAACTTTTATTTTTTTCATTGGTATTGTTTTTTACAAAGATAAATTGAAAAAATGATAGTTTAGCTTTATATAGTTAAATTACAGTGCATGTGGTGTTTATGAGAAGGTAGATTTACAAGAATTTAATTCATTTGGGCGTTTCTTTTCCTCAAATGGAAAAGGGGCGGGCTTGGAATTTATCCTGAGCAAGGTCGAAGGGCTTCAATCTTTTCTAAACAGAAAAGGATTTCCGTTGCAATCCCTAACGCAACATTATCTGTAGGAAGCGATGAATACATTTCATAGATAATAACCACCCATGCAATTTTAAAAGAACTTATACCAAAGGATAAAATGCATCTTCAATATGATTTATCTTCATTTGGCTATCTCCAAGAATGATGGAAATAATATCAAAACGAACCTCCAGATCAAGCTGATTGCGCTCAATATATTCCTGGGCGGTTTTGATCAGATTTTTTTGTTTTTGTTTGTTAACGAACGTTTCCGGCTCACCAAAATAATTACTTTTTCTTGTTTTCACTTCCGCAATAACCAATGTATTGGCAACAGTAGCTATAATATCCGCTTCCAGATTTTTAAATCTCCAGTTTTTTTCAAGGATAGAATACCCTTTATTTTGCAAAAAAGTGGCGGCTAATTCTTCTCCTTTGGTTCCGGTATCATTGTGTTCCGCCATTATTATTGGTTTTGAAAATTATTTTTGCAGCGCGATAAGGTTATATCACTTAAATTATAAATTAAAAGTAGTTTAAAAAAACTTTATTTCCTGGAAAAAGACTCAAACTGACCATGCAAGGTCAATTTATTTAGCATTATTTTATTGTATCATTTTTTCATACCTTCTTTTCGATTCCCGAAAGCTATTTGGCGTTAATTTTTGTTTATCTTTGTATATTATAAATTAATATCAGAACAAAATGTTAAATAGTGTTTTAATTGGATTTTTAGGTTTAGGCGGTACCGAAGTGATTGTAATTTTGGTAATTGTTCTTTTGCTTTTTGGTGGTAAAAAAATACCTGAACTAATGAAAGGCCTTGGAAGAGGAATAAAAGATTTTAAAGACGCATCAAAAGGAACTGATGGCGAAAATAACACCACAGCTACTCCTGAAAAAAAGGACTAATCTCCTTTACGGATAAATCAATTTATACGAATTTACCGATCTGTGCGCTAAGAAAAAGCAAATAACAGATTCGTAAATTCGTTTTTGTTGGTTAGCTGCCCATAAGTATATAATAGATTCGTAAAATTAGTATTGATTTGTTATTCATAACCTTTGTGAAAACTTACAACTCCCTTTCAGAAGTACAATCCGACTTATTCAGCAACAACGTTTCCTGTGTTGAATTGACCAAAGCATACATTAATCGCATAAACGACACGAAGCATTTAAATGCTTTTTTGGAAGTTTTCGAAAAATCCGCATTAGAAAAGGCTGTTTTGGTGGATGAAAAAGTGAAAAACAAAACGGCCGGAAAGCTTGCCGGGATGGTTATTGCACTGAAAGATAATATTTGTTACAAAGGACATAAAGTTTCTGCATCATCAAAAATTTTAGAAGGGTTTGAATCACTTTTCAGTGCAACTGTAGTGGAGCGTCTTTTAAATGAAGATGCTATAATCATTGGCCGTTGCAATTGCGATGAGTTTGCAATGGGCAGCTCAAATGAAAATTCTGCTTTTGGAAAAGTGTTAAATCCGCATGATATAAAACGTGTTCCGGGAGGTTCTTCGGGTGGCTCTGCTGTGGCGGTAGCTGCTGATCTGTGCCTCGCTGCGCTTGGAACAGATACAGGTGGTTCTATTCGTCAACCAGCTTCTTTTTGTGGGGTTGTTGGGTTAAAACCCACTTATGGAAGAGTTTCAAGACACGGGGCGATCGCTTATGCGTCCTCATTTGATCAGATAGGGCCATTAACAAAAAACATTGAAGATGCTGCTTTAATAATGGAAGTGATGTCCGGAATGGATGAACACGACAGTACTGTTTCATCAAAACCGGTTCCTGCATATTCAAAAGAATTAAATGCAAATACAACTAAGTTTCGTATTGCCTATTTAAAAGATTGTTTGGAGAGCAGTGGGCTCGATGCTGAAATAAAAGTTCGGATAAATGATATCATCAATAAGCTAAAAGCAGCAGGACATGTTGTAGAAGCAGTTGATTTCCCTTATTTGGATTACCTTGTTCCAACCTATTATGTATTAACAACAGCTGAGGCTTCTTCTAATTTAGCACGTTATGCCGGAATTACTTACGGTTACCGTAGTGCTAATATTAAAGCGGCTTCCGCAAAGGTTGCCGTTACAGAGGGAGCAGCCGCTAATGACTCGGATGCAGCGTCATCTGGACTTGATTCTGTTTATAAAAAATCACGTTCCGAAGGTTTTGGAGAAGAGGTAAAACGTAGAATCATGTTGGGCGCATTTGTATTAAGCTCTGGTTATTACGATGCATACTATTCAAAGGGGCAGCGGGTTCGCAGGGTATTAAAAAACAAAACAAACGAAATTTTAAATAATTACGATTTTATTCTTTTGCCAACAACCCCCGGAACAGCCTTTGAATTCGGGAAAAAAAGTGCAGATCCTATCGCGATGTATTTAGAAGATATCTTTACCGTACAAGCCAATATTACAGGGCTTCCTGCTATTTCGTTGCCAATAGGAAAGCATTCAAACGGATTGCCTTTCGGTGTACAATTAATGGCCAAAAGTTTTGCTGAAAGTGATTTGCTTTCTTTTTCCAAACAGTTGATGGGAAAATAGTTCATCCTGCCCTTTTTACC
>JAZKBX010000083.1:15225-22368 GCA_040388455.1 Bacteroidota bacterium | reverse complement strand
TGCTTTCTTTTTCCAAACAGTTGATGGGAAAATAGTTCATCCTGCCCTTTTTACCACTAAGGCACTAAGAACACCCAGTAACACTTAGAAAAAATCTTACAATACTTTTTACCACTAAGTAATGACTTAGAAAAAATCTTAGTGAGTCTTTGTGTTCTTAGTGCCTTAGTGGTGATTTTCCTTAAATTTTCACAATAAAAACACACAATCACTTAAACTCCTTTGTATTTCGGTTTATGATTACGATATTTGTAAGAAGTCATAACATTTTCCAAATGCTTTCGTTTTAGAATCTATGAAAAAAACTTCTTTCTGTTTTATAATCCCCTTTTTTTGCTTTCTTTTTTGGAGTGGTTCCGGAGCAGATGCGTTTTCACAAGCGCCCATAGCCCCAGAGCTAATTCCGGACGACCCTATTGTTGCTGCTCTTGATAAGTTATACAAACTCGATCTGTTTGAAAAAGGGTATGCAAAGATCAGTTACCCTAAAAATCCGAAATACCATTTTGCAATAGACTCTATTCCACATTATGATGATTTGATCTATGAAGCAAGGCTCGCTAAATTAGATGCACTTTCACCTTTCGACCTTGAATATAATCCTTATGTGCAGGGTTATATTAACATGTACACCATGCGGAGGCGCGAACAGGTTTCACGAATGATGGCCCTTTCACAATATTATTTTCCAATGTTCGAGGAGATGCTGGACAAGTATAATTTGCCTCTAGAATTAAAATATCTGGCGATATGCGAATCGGCTTTGAACCCAATGGCAAAAAGCCGTTCAGCGGCAATGGGTTTATGGCAATTTATGTATCCCACCGGTAAAATGTTTGGATTGCAGGTAACCTCTTATGTTGATGAGCGATGCGACCCTTATAAATCAACCCAGGCTGCATGTGAGTATTTCCAATACCTGTATGGTCTTTTTGGCGATTGGCAAATGGTGCTTGCTGCATATAATGGTGGTCCGGGTACGGTAAATAAAGCCATTCGCAGAAGCGGTGGAAAAAAAACATATTGGGAGATCCGCCCGTATTTACCCACAGAAACGCAAGGGTATGTTCCGGCATTTATTGCAGTGAACTATATTATGAATTACACTTCAGAACACAATATTCAAACAGCAATTCCGAGAAAAATATTTTTAGAAGTAGATACAATAGTAGTAAAACATCAACTTTCATTTGATCAGATCTCTTCCATGCTTGATATTACCGATGATGAGCTCCAGTATTTAAATCCGAGTTACCGTAAACGGGTGATACCTGTAGTATCCGGAGAGCCAAGCTTTTTAACGCTGCCATCTGATAAAATTGCCACTTTTATTAATAACGAAGCGAACATTTACAATTTTCAGAAGCCCGATGTACTTAGCATTGATGTGATAGCAAGCCAGGAAATAACGAGGATACATGTTGTTAAAAAAGGGGAAGGTTTAGCTGTAATAGCAAAAAAATATGGATGCACTGTTTCAGATATTAAAAGCTGGAATGGAATTACCTCTAATACAATATCGGCAGGCAAAAAACTTACCATATATGCCCATGATAAAAAGCCCGGAGAGAAAAAAATTTCTGCGCCACCAAACAATTCCACGCCAATTGTTGCAACGGCCAAAACCAAAGAGACCTCTACCGATGGCTTTAAGCTATACACTGTAAAAAAGGGCGATTCTCTATATAAAATAGCAGAAAGAAACAATACAACAGTTGATGAAATAAAGCGACTGAATAATTTTGGTGTTAACTATAATTTGTTGCCTGGAAAGGTTATAAAGATTAACACTTTGTAGAATTTTTTATGTTCTATTTTGAAACGTTAAAAGTATAGGGCATTAACTTGAAACCTTCCCCCCTCTACTCACCCAGTAACCAAACAAAGCTGCCGTAAAGAACATAATAAGGCTATAAATGGCAGCAGGGATACTCATGGCGCTATTTCCAATAACACTTAGAGCAATATAGATGGCCAGTGTCCCATTGTGAATGCCGATCTCCATACCGATAGCAATAGCTTGTTTCTTGCCGAGATTAAACAGCTGAGGAACGAAATATCCAATTCCCATACTTAATAAATTAAAAACAAGGGCAGCAAGTCCTACTTCTTGAAAATACTGCACGATGTGTTCTTTTTCTTTCAACACAGCAAGTATGATGATAAGGGCAAGAAAGATCACAGAGGCTATTTTAACGGGTTTATCCAGCTTTAAAGCGAGTGAGGGGGACTTTGACCTTACCAGCATACCAATGGCCACAGGAATCAAAACAATCATACACACTTCAATCACTTTTTTGAATTGCATTGGAACTACCTGATCTGTCTGCATAAAATAAGCAATTGCAAAATTGACGATGAACGGAAGGGTAAAAAGCGCAAGCACACTATTAACGGCTGTAAGCGATACGTTAAGTGCTACATCTCCTTTTGCAAGATGGCTGTATAAATTTGCAGTTGCCCCACCTGGTGCAGCCGAAAGAAGCATTAAACCAACAGCTAATTCGGGTGAAAGGTTAAAGCCAATAGCAATAAAAAAACAGACTGCCGGTAAAATCAACATTTGACAAATCAAGCCGATAATAACAGCCTTCGGGTAAACAACCACGCGTTTAAAATCATCAATAGTAAGTGAAAGCCCAAGTCCGATCATGATGATCGCAATAGCAAGAGGCAATAAAACTAATGTAAGTACGCTTGTTTCCATGTTTATATAATTATGATTTGGTGATTAAACTTTGGCAATTTAACACTTTTTCGGTAGCCAATAATTTTTAATCAACGTAGATTCGTAATTCGCCAAAATTCGAAAATTAGCAGAACCTACATCTCAAACAGCCATGTAGTATATATCATTCGGCCGATAGTAGGGGAGCCATAAGCTTCTCTGCGTTTTTCATCCAACAGGTTGGAAGCTCCTAAGCGAAATGTGGAATGAATTTTTGGCAACTCGTAGCTTAATTGCAGATCCACGATCCGGTAACTATTCACCACGCCATCACCAAAGGTGCTTTGCCATTGATAAGTATCTACCCATTGAAAATTAGTAGAAAAACCAAGGTCTTTGTATATTTTTCTTCCCTTAAGGCCCACATTTATTTTATGCTTTGGAGTATTGAATCCCGGAATAATATCATCACTTAATTTGGTGGTATTTAAGGCGGAATAAGTATAATTTAAGGTAACAGTATAATTTTGTTTCAGGTAATACGCAAGCCCTATAACGCTACCATAGCTGCTTACTTTTTCCTTAGCATTGATAGGTATCTGGTATAGCTGGTAAGACTCTGCTAATACTGCATCAAGCCCGCTTTCAGCACCTGCTATTGCATCTCCTTTAGGGCGGACCACGCGGGTTTCGCCAATAAAATTAGTGTACACATTGTAATAAACAGCAGCATCCACATACACTTTATTTACAAGCACTCCCCTGTAACCCAGTTCTATTGTTTTTACCTGTTCCGGCTGAATAGGTGCCAAAACAGTGGTTTTTAGAAGCGATGGATCTATCGCGAAAGTAGAGTCATAAAGAGAATTAAAGGCCTGCACAGATTCTAACGTGTATAGATTATCAGCACCTTCGAGGTTACCCTTTAAAATTATAGGGCCTATATCCAGCAACAGAAACTGGTTCTGTAATGTAGGTGCCCGAAAAGCCGATTGAGCCGACAATCGGAAGGTATTGTCCCTGTGTGTATAAACCGCAGAAACCCTTGGAGAGGTTTGTGCATTATAATTCTTGTTCTTATCCAATCGGATAGAGCCTGTAAGTGTAAGTTTATTCGTTTCATTACTAAACACTTTTTTGCTCGCTTGGATAAAACCGCCTATTTCATAGGTTGAAATATCAGCGTATTCTCCGTTTGGATTGTCTGTCCCATCTGCCAATGTATCCGCCTTGTTTAGCAGCGTATCACGAAATATAGTTCCATAAGATTTTGGATTGAACATTCTCACCGATTCACCGGCAATAATATCTGCAAATTTTAAATCGAAATTATATTGTCCTTCAAAATGAGTTAAGGAAGATTGGTCAAGAAATTTGGACCCTGTTGCCAGGCGGGGGTCATTAATGCTCCTGTTTTTCACTGAATCAAACTCTGGAGTTCCCGGCTTATACCATGCTGTACTTGCTGAGGTGCTGGCCTGAGAGGCTGCCGAATCAACCATCCAGCTTTGCAGATCGTCCTGAAAAGCATTGGTATTATCCGATAAAGAATTAAAGTAAGTACTGAGGTAATTGGAAATATAATTAGGAACCCCAGCCTTTGAAATATTGATCCCTGTAAAAACAATATCATAGGAATCACCTGCGTTTTCAGTAGTTCTATAGGCCTTCAAATTAAATCGTTTGCCGGTAAGGTCTATTTTATGCTGATTGAAGTGGATATTATTAATGCTATAACGATTAGAGCCCTGGTATACTGCAGTACCTTCACCATACTTAAAAACATAAGATGCTTTTAAGCTGTCGCTGAATTTATAATGAACTTCCGCTCCAAGTTTTACACTTTTTGTAATATTATCCGATAAGGAAGTTTCCATATAACCCGGAGCGTTGATGGTTTTTTTCCCTAACCCCCTGAAACCTTCCTGGTTAAAATCGAGCCAGTCGTTAATTTTTGTAAATGTTTCTGCTTTATCAGGATCGCTGCTGTATTTCAATCCTCTTACAATAGCACTAAGATCTTGCGTTGTAGAAATATCTCCATAGTTATTGGCAACAGGGTCATTCGCTATCCAGTCGTCAGCGCGGATGAAGGATGCTGTGCCTTTCACGGCCCATTGTTTTTTTTCTCCAAATACTTCTGCGTAACGAAACTGGCCCTCTGCAAGTTTATTGGTTCCACCTTTTAACTGAACACTTGTTCCCGGAAATTCATAGGGATTTTTGGTTGCCATACTTACAACACCCTGGAAAGCATTAGGCCCATAGAGTGCAGAAGCCGCTCCTGTTATTATTTCCACGCTCTGCAAGTCAATATCACTGGCACCTACCAGGTTGCCGACAGGAAAACTAAGGCCAGGTGCCTGGTTATCCATTCCATCAATGAACTGAACTATCCTAACAGGAGCGGTGCTGTTAAAGCCGCGCATATTAACAACTTTAAAACCCATGCTGGACTGGTTAATATCAACACCTTTCAGGGTACCCATTCCTTCATAAAAATCGCCCGAAGCCACTTCTTTGATCTCCCTGGAATTCATTTTTTGAATGGATGCTGACGATTCCCTTATGGTTTCACTGACCCGCGAACCCGTTACAACAATTTCTTTACCAAAAACAACAGCTGGTTCAAGAACAATATTCGCAGTGGTTTCGCCCTTTTTAACAATAATTTCCTGTATGCTATATCCAATGTAAGAAACCTGTAGAATGGTTTCTTCTTTATCTGTAGAATCGATCGTTAATTCATAATTTCCATTTACGTCTGTAGTAACACCTTTGGTAGTGCCTTTTATCACAATATTGGCAAAGGCAAGAGGTTGTTTGGTGTTTTTATCTGTTAACTTCCCGGAAATTTTTTGTTCCTGGGCAAGTAAAGCATTAGTAGCAAAAAATAAAAATAAAAAAGCTAAGGTGTAAAGTTTTCTCATTTGATTGTTGATTGGGTTGTTTTAGTGTAAAATAATCACTTAGTAAAATGTTCTCTGTCCGCCATATTTTTGTTACTGCGTCATTGCGAGGGCGTTTTTACGACCGAAGCAATCTCATACCATACATGAGATTGCTTCGGTCTTCCCAAAAAATGGAAGATCTCGCAATGACGCTCCGGTAAAGGCTTTATGTCTTAGTCTAAATAACAAATTTGTTCACAAAAGACACCTGGAAAACATTCGTTATTATTTCGTAATTATCAATTTACTGGTAATTTTTTCAGATGTTTTATTATCAATTACTTCAACAAAATAAAGCCCTGCAGGGATTTCCTCTACATTTATATTTATCATCTCATTAAACGATTTTGATTGAAGCATTCGTTTACCGGTTATGTCAAACAACGTAACTTTATATTCTCCGTTTTTAGAAAGATAAACAGTTACTGCATCAGAAGCCGGGTTTGGATAAACCAGCACATCCATTGCTGAATGGTGATTATTTTGATCAGTATTTAAAACAGTTCCCTGATAAACAGGAAGCTCAATATTTGTAGGGTATTGAGAGGAAAAAGCAATTCGCTGAACAGCAACCCTTGGCATCATAAAAGTTCCATCAGGAGTTTTATTGGTGCCTTGTCCGTCACCCGGTTTTCTTCTGAAAAATTCTCCTTCCGCAATAGGGATATTGGGATTAACCTGGAAACGGGTGAAGTTACTGCTGCTGATCAAAATTTTGATCTTATGGTTTTTTCCAAATGTATACCCTATCGGGAAACACTTGAATTTGTATTCATACACCTCGTTCACATTGATATTGGTAAAAGGTGTAAGGTCATTTGCAAAAGGGTAATCCTCGTCCATTTCCGGATTTTCAACAATGTTTTTTGCGTACAGTCTTGCTCTTGCATTCACGGCCCCTTCAACTACAAATAACTCTCTTCCATCAGGATACACATCTAAGATACGAACCATAAAGTCGGTATCGGTAAGGCCGCTGCTGGCTCCTGAGGGGTTAGATTTTGCATACAGTGTGGCAACAGGAAACCCAATGATACTTAAAGAGTCCTGGATAAGATCACTTGTGAAACCCACCACTCCCGGCCGGTTCATTGTATAGGCAGCATAAGGAAGACTTGCCACATCCACTTGTCCTTCAGTATCTTCGTTGCTGTTGGGAATTTGTTCCAGCATATTACCTCCACCTGCTGTAAGAACAGGGTTATCAGGGTCGTGTACATAAATTTTAAACCCTTCATCTGTTGAAGGTGCACTAAAATCAAGTCCTCCGTTATTATGCAGATACATTTTTTGTTTGGAAATATCTGTTGTGATAGGGAAGGTGTTTGCCGAGAACCAATAATTTCCAACAGTGCTGTTTTCTGAAACGCCATCATTAACAGGACCAACAACGTAAAACTTCACATTTGGAGCTGTGGCATAATCTTTAGCCGGTATGGGATCAATATGACCCGGATCCAAACCGGATAGCTGAGATTGACCGGTAGGGGGCACGCTTATAGTGTCCGTAACGATATCTCCATT